>CAZZDT010000019.1:0-13419 GCA_964652435.1 uncultured Bdellovibrionales bacterium | reverse complement strand
TACATTCTCACGCACGCTGAGTACTTGAATAAGGTTGTAGGCCTGAAAAACGAAACCGATACGGTCTCTCCTAATGGCCGCCAATTCCGATTCTTTAAGATTGCCCAGCATTTTACCATCCACCCGAATGGTTCCGGCAGTTGGAGTATCCAAAGCGCCAACCAGATTCAGCAATGTCGACTTACCTGAGCCAGAAGGTCCTGCCACTGCTAAAAACTCTCCTGCCCCAACCTGTAGAGAAACATCGTCCAGCGCCTTCACCGTGCCCGCTACAGTCTCATAATAGCGCTTCGCATTTTGAACATCGATGACCCATGCATTTCCGTTTGTCATTGCCTATTCCCTCTTATCCTCGCATCGCTTCTACCGGGTCGATGCGCGCAGCTCTAAACGCGCTGAAAACACTCACCAAAGTTGTGAGAAAGGTAAAAATGAAAGCCACACGAAGTGTCCCCACAACATTGATGGTCCCATAGATAGGTTCGTTGAAACTCATACCGTAAGCGGTGGTCCCGCTGAAGTCATAACCATACTCTGCGCTCAACCAACTTAAGCCAAGGCCCAATAGAACTCCGGGTACCGCCCCCACCATTCCCAACCAAAAAGACTCAACAACAACTTGCCCAGCAAGCTTCACACCAGAGGTTCCCAATGCGCGCATCACCCCAAACTCTCGTTGCCGCTCCAAAAGCGACATCGAAATGGTATTCACGACTCCAAACGAAATAATCAAAAAGACAAAGTAAACAATTGCATTCATCCACGTGTCCATCATGCGGTGCATTTGCGCAATCATCTTATTGATTTGATGCCATGGTTGAACTTCGAGACCATCCGTACGCAGGGGATCTATCACTTGGGCAATTGCTACCTCATCGCCCCGGTCTTCTACATCAACCCTCAATGCGATCTCATGAACCTTATCTACAATCCCCAACATTCGCTGAGCCATTGCCAAATCTACAATGGCAGTTTGTCGGTCCAATTCAGCATCACCTGTTTGTAAAATCCCTTTCAGTCGAACGAGTTCCGTGGTGGGCTCCCCCGTTTCAATATTGGCAACGGTCATAACCATCTTGGCACCAAGTGAAACATCAAGCCGCTTCGCCAGCTCATGGCCAAGCATCACCTGATTGGGTCCGTTTAAGTATTCTCCCTCCAGCAATCGGCTTTGCCAATTGGTAAGCTGCGACTCAACCTTAGGAACAATTCCGGCCAAAGCAATACCCGTGCTACGGTCGGCAATTGCCAAGATGCCCTCTCCCCATACTCGAGGTGCCGCCATGCTAATTTTATTGTTCTCTTCTATCCGCTCGAGCACCGCGGTCGTATCGGAAATGAGCAGGGTTTCATCTTTTGTTTCCCGATAACCTTCAGCATGAATCTGAGCCTCACCCAAACGCGAATCCGTCACAATCCGCACCATTCGGTCGACCATACCGTCGGTCAAAGCAAACATGCCTGACATCATAGCCACGCCCAGAGCCAAAGCCGCAGCAGTGATGAGCGTTCTGCGACCATTGCGCCAAATACTTCGCCAAGCCATTGCCCAAATCATCGCATGCGCTCCTAATATTCCCGCAGCGCCGCGGTGGGGTCTAAATTGGAAGCACGCCAAGCCGGTAAAGCAGCACCAATAATCGCAGAAACAACAATACACATGGGATAGACCACATTCCCCAAGAATGTGTTCATGGGATAAATCACCGAAAGCTTAAGGCCACCAAATTCAATGGGTTCATCAAACATCTTCAAACCATCAATGGCCATGTACTCAACCAGACCAGAACCTAAGGCAACCCCCAGGCCCACACCAATCACCGACATCCAACTCGCTTCCCATAAAATCATACTCACAATATGAGACCGAGGTGTTCCAAGTGCCTTCATGACCCCAAACTCACGGGTGCGTTCAAACACGCTCATAATCAAGGTATTCACAGTACCGAGTAAAACCATCAGCATGATGATGAACATGAAGAACTGTCCACCTTTACGGTCTTGCTCAATACCGATAGCAACCTCAGGCATAATCTCGTCCCATACATAAAACTGACTGGGCTTCTCGATCACAATCTCATCGCGAAGCTGCGCGGAGAGATAAGATGAAGTTGCTTTACCAACGATGCGATGCGCCCGGCCCTCCAAAACCAACAACTCTTGCGCATCGCTAAGACGAATCAACGCCAAGGCGGAATCTAGATCATCAAGTCCAGAATCAATGGTTCCAACCAGCTCAAAAATTTCCGCAGCAATAGAACCATCGGCAGCGGTTCCCACAAAGACCACCTCATCACCAAGCTGAGTTCGCAATCGCTTGGCAAGGCCATCACCTAAAACAATAGGAAGCGCCTCTGAATCCTTGGTTGCTCCCAGAAAGGTGCCTGAGGCCAATGCATTGGGCAAGCTGGATACAGTGGGTTCTTTATTGGGGTCGACGCCCGTAAAGCTGGCTGCGGCGGAACGAACTCCCACCGAAAGCAAACCCGCCGTTTCAATCCGGGCAGTGGCCGAAACAATCTCCGGGTGAGACTCAAGAGAGCGGATCACATCATCCGGATTATTGACGGTTTTAAACAGAGACGGAGATTCGTTGTAGTCCTGCTCTAACACCTGAACCTGACCATTCCAGGTGGATGTGGCCATGCGAATCATATCGGCGTAAGGACCTTCGTTCATGGCTGTGGAGATAACCAGCAAAAAGGTCCCCATGGCCAGCATAGCCACGGTTAAACCGGTGCGCAGCTTGCGTCGGGAAATATTACGGAGCCCCATGAGCATGGTCAACCACATGGACAACACCTCTTCCTAATCTATCGGCCGCGTCGCAGATTGGCTTCAGAAAAGGTCGTTGCCTTCACTTCCACGCCAAATTGCATTTCTTCAAAGGACATAACTGTTTTATTTCCCAACTTATCTTCCGATAAAGGCGTCAATGTCATTCGGGTAGGCAACAAACGTCCGCCTAAAGTCTTCACTTCATCGTATTCGAGGACTCGAACCTTCCGGTCCTTCTCATCGTAAAATTCCATTCTCTTGGGAAGCTGAGTGTCAGCGTAGAAACATGAGAAAACCTTAGACCAGGTCACGGCCGCATTCTCCTTCGGCATATGCAAGAGACAGATTTCACCGGGCCGGGCTGGCGCCTGCTGGGTGATGTAATCGTCCTCATAACTGGAACCGCGAACCAAATCATCGTTGGTTAAATCTGAACCCATCCAAGAACCGCCCATCATCGATGCCGGTATGCGAATCACTTTCTTAATTTTCGGGAGATAGTTCCACATCTCATTGCCGCGCTTGAGCGTCGAGACTCCCTTTTCTTTACGCGGCGATAAGATACGAATCAAAGTATCTTCTTGGCCTCGGGTGACCATTTCCATCTTGAGAGTCCGAGTATAGTGAGCCGTAACAACTGTCATCGACATCACACCTTTACTGGATTCCGAGCGGTAAAGACTGTCTAGTTTTTCCAAGAGGGCATTTACATCCACGGCAACCACCGGTTGAGCTTCTGCATCATGCACCCAAACCAAAGTAGAAAAACCAAACAACAAAAGAAGCAGTGGAAATCGAACAATAGCAACCAGCATCTTTACCCCAACCATCAGATTCCGTCTTTACCTATCCTAAGCTCGGCCGAAACAAAAGCCAATAAGCCTTTGATTTAATTGAACTATGCCGAAACAAATACGCATCGCATAATTGAGAATTGATATTCTCCCTCTGGTAAAAAAAGAATGTTTATTGGAATTCGTTGGCCTTCAACTTTATTATTCTCAAGAGACCTCACTTAGAATTTCACTGCTGCAACGGTTAACTCCCAAGCACGAATGATTCAGGCGAAGATTTTGTTCTTGATTGACGGATAAATTGCTGCGAGACGCGAAACGAAACAAATGTTACGCAAAATAATTCTAACAGGCATCGGCCTCCTCTTTGTCGGGGCATCTCGGTTTGGTTTCAACCTTGCGTCCATTCATGCGCTCGGTGAAGACGTCACCGGTACACTGAACTTAATCTTTTCAACAGCTCTCCTTATTGGATTGCCAACTGCAGCTTTTTCAAATGCAGCAACTGTAAGATTCATCGCTCGATCTCGCGGAGAGGGCCGCCACTCAACCGCCGACTGGATATACCGAAGGCTCTACATTGCCACAGCTGTATCCGTCATCGCCTGTATCGGTTTCATCGAACTCTTTTCAGAACAAGCTGCAGCGTGGCTCAATCTCAGCCCTCAATATTTGTCCTACGCCTACCTGATTGCTGTAGGCTATGTGCTCTATCAATTCTCTCGACACGCTCTCTATGCCGGTGACCAAGTTGGCATCGCAACCATTCTAGAAATCATCGCCGGCTTCAGTTTCTTCGGCTCCCTCACCATGATGATACTCTTTGATGGAGGCCACACCATCGTTTTGTGCTTTGCCATCGGCTATTTGGTTTTTGTCATGGGTTCCTCGTGGGTAGAGAGAAAGCGCTGGCTTGGTTCCTGCCCTACAAACGATAAGATACCCACCCGAGAAATCATGTCGTACAGCACGCTGGCGCTACTTGGAACAACCGCCTCGATGTCGGTGAATGAACTCGCCATCATCTTTGCCGGAGAAATCAGCGACCTATCCGGCGCCGCATTCATGGGCCTCTGTGCCTCTGCTCTTGTGGCACTGCAGCTCTTACCAAGGATGCTTCGCACCGTTCTTTTTGCGGAATCCTCAGAATTAGATGGTACCGGAGACCACGAAAAGCTCGCCGTCCTGACCACAGAGTGCAATCACTGGATTCTTCTGATCAACATTCCAGTCTGTGTGGGTATGGCTCTGATAGCAGGCCCCATTCTCGAACTCATGGGCACCGCCGTTACCCCAGATCGCATTCTGGCATTTCAATTGCTCATTGGTGCGAGCTTGGTGGCTATCATCGGTATGCCTGCCAGCAATGTTCTTCCGGGCCTTGGCGACATAAAGACGCCGGTCATTGCAGCCGTAAGCGGACTCATTCTCACACTCGTTATGTGGTGGCTCACCACAGAACAATGGGGACTGGTGGCTCTGGCCTTTGGGCTTTTTGCCAATGCCATCGTTAAAAGTGTTTTCGCAATCAAGGTCTTAAAAGGACGCATGCCCGTCGCGATGAGTAAAAGCCCCCGAGCCCTATTGGCTCTAAGCCTAAGTTCAGCCATTTTTCTCGGAGCATCACATGCCTCAGCGGTTTCAACTTGGCTTCTGTTTTTGGGATACCTCGTGGTTACAACCGTTGTGATTCATAAGAGTATTTTTGAACTGGCATCCCTCGTAAAGTCCAAAGTTCAAAAAGCAATCTAAAAGAAACCGCTTTAAGTGGCACTGGCCTTACGCTCGCTGTATCGGCTCACAAAATAATCCTGTCGCCCACGCATAAGCAGCGTGAACTTCATCAGCTCTTCCATCACATCCACCACTCGGTCGTAATATGGGGATGGCTTCATCCGGCCTTCGTCGTCGAATTCCTGATAGGCTTTAGGAACCGAGGACTGATTCGGAATCACAAACATCCGCATCCAACGCCCAAGAATTCTTAAGTCATTCACCGTATTGAACGATTGAGAACCACCACAAACCTGCATAAGCGCAACCACACGGCCTTGAGTTGGCCGAATGCTTCCCACACTTAATGGAATCCAATCCAGCTGACTCTTGAAAACCCCGGTCATTGCACCATGGCGCTCAGGGCTACACCACACCTGTCCTTCAGACCATATCGACAAGTCCCTGAGTTCTTGGACCTTGGGATGCTCAGCCGTGGAGTCGTCCGGCAAAGGTAAACCTGAAGGGTCAAAAATTTTTGTCTCTGCCCCCATAGCTTCTAGGAGACGCTGAGCTTCCGCTACGAGAAGTCGGCTATAGGATCGTTCACGAAGCGAACCGTGCAACAGGAGTATTCGAGGAGGATGGTCAAATTCTGCAGCCCTTAACACTTTCCCTTCATCGGGTACATCAAAATGAGACTCCATTAAGTTTGGCATATTCTTCATCGCCGCATTCACCTTCCATCAACAAACCAAAATCGTTTCTAGCTTCCTAGACCAATCACTAAGAAAAATGAAGACGGCTTTAAAATAAAAAAAAACGCTCACCAACCCTGAAGGCGGTGAGCGCTTTAGATTCATCTTTTCAGATAGAAATCTTGAGCCTAGAATTCATCGTCAAAGTCATCAAAATCATCCATGTCGTCCATGTCGTCCATGTCGTCCATGCCACCCATGTCGTCCATACCAGGCATGGTGATACAATCCATCGGATTCGTAAAACATGCTTCATCTGGCAAACATGCAGTCCGCGATGTATTCGCCTCATCAGCAATACACGTCATGAAGTCCACAGTCATGCCGCCAACAGAAGGCATGTCACAATCTGACTCCTGTGAACATGGGATTGTACAGTCTTTCGTTCCCTTGAATTGAGCACAAATCAAACCCGCCTGAAGCGCATTGCACTCATCATCTGACTTACACGGTATACGAGGTTCTTCTTCTGGATCTGGCGTTGATTGCTCGCCACTACTTGTTTCCTCTTCCTCAGGTTCTTCACAAATGCTAACACTTGTAGAACCTACTCCCGTACAGGTCGCTGATGCACTGCATTCGGAAGCAGAGAGTGAGCAATCAGGCAAACATACACTGCCGGCAGCTCCTCCACTTACACAAACCGTACCCGCTGCGCAGTCAGACAGTGTTGTACATGATGGAGCGCTCGAGGAGCCTCCGCATGCAACCAATGAACCGGCCGCTACAAGCGAAACCGCACCTAAAAATAACCAAAATTTTTGTTTCACTTTGTCCCCCATTGCTGAAAATGAATAGAGCCAAAATCTAACCAACAACCGACTTTGCATCAAACAACAGGCAAAGATATTGGCGTCTCGGCAAGAAAAATAAAAAGATATTATCACCTTAGCTGACGACAGGTTTATCAAATCATTCACGGCATAGAGCGATTTTTTTAAATAACGGAGTCGGTAGATCCAAGTGTCAGCGACACAATCTAATCCGAGCAAAGAACTAAACAAGCCGATAGAGTGGGACTTTCCCTTGGATACCTTTGAGTTCAAAATCATTCACTCGCTGTGAAGACTCTTTCGGCAAAAATTCGCAAACCTCTTCCGACGCATAGACTTGGCCCGGCAGACATTTGCTTTCAATTCGAGACGCCATATTTACCGTTGGACCAATCACCGTATAATCAGAGCGGTCCACACTTCCAAAAGTTCCAGCAACGACAGGACCGTGGTGAATACCGATGCGCATTTGCATATCCATGCCCTCAGTCTTCCAAACTTGGTTTAATTCGCCCAAGCGAGCCTGCATGGCATGTGCACATTGAACCGCCTGAATCACTTGCCCTTGAGGCTCCATACGCTTCGGAGCCCCAAAAACAACCATAACTGCATCACCAATAAACTTATCGATGGTGCCGCCATGTTGATAAATAACCTCTACCATGGCCGTTAAATAATCGTTTAGAAGGCGTGCTATCCTATCGGCACCGAGTTCTCCGCTTAACGCCGTAAAGCCCACCAAATCAGAGAAGATAACAGTTCCCACAATGTTCTCTGGCGCTTGGTCGATGGACACAGAACCATCGATGATCTGTTCCACTAAATCTGGTGGTAGATAACGTTTAAGTACCCTCTCCGTTAACATCCGGTTTAAAGCCTCAACTTCATGCTCACGACGTTTTAGAGAAACCATATTACGAACCGTACTGGTCAATTCCTGTTTATTAAATGGCTTACCCAGAAAAGCATCGGCTCCGATATCCTTGCCAATCAACTTTGATTCTTCATCGTATTTAGCCGTCAACAATACCACTGGCGTGGATGCAAGGTCTCCATTGGAGCGAATGGCATTGATAAGTTGTGGCCCCGACATTTTTGGCATCATCCAGTCGGATATAATCAAATTGGGCTTTAGTCGGCACGCCAGTTCATAACCCTCACGTCCGTTTTTTGCCTCCACAACCCGGTAATCATTTTCCGTCAAAACACTCACCACAAGCTCACGCATATCTGCCAAATCATCTACCACCAAAACCAACTCACCGGTACCTTGGAGCACTTCTTCAATGGATTCCTCATCAAGAGATAAACTCTGGTGAGCACCAGATCGGGAGACTCTTCCATCGGCTAGAAGCCACTCACGGGCCTCAAAATGAAGGTCTTGCTCTTCGTCCGGTGGGTCACAATCAGGAAAGCTTGCCCAGAAGCATGAACCCTTCCCTACTTCTGAACGCACGCCAACTCTTCCATTCATTTCATCAGCCAGCGATTTCGCCAACGCCAAACCAAGGCCGGTTCCTTCATATTCCCGAGTTGTACTTTCTTCTACCTGGCTAAAAACTTGGAACAACTTACTCTGATCTTCCGGCGATATGCCGGGCCCCGTATCACGAACAAATATTTCAATAGAGCCATCGTTCGCACAAAGGCCAAGTTCTATTTGGCCTCCCGGCGGCGTATACTTCAAAGCATTCGAAAGATAATTGAAAGTGATTTTCTCAAGAGCATCCAGGTCTCCATTCATAAAATACGGAGTGTCGTTTAGCGCCAAAGCCTTGTTATTTGCCGACGCGTAAAACTCGATCTTCTTGGTGGAGCAAGCAGAGGTGAAATAATCCTGACACACTGTTATAAATTTCGATACGTTCAAAGGCTGAAGACTCAACACCTTCTTACCTGCATCCAGCTTCTGATAGTCCAAAAGTTGATTCACCAAGCGAAGCAGCCGCCTTGAGTTTTTCAATGCCACCTCGGCATGTTTATTGCCCGGATTATCCTGAGCTAAGCTCTCAAGCGGATTTAAAATCAGAGTAAGTGGTGTGCGCAATTCATGAGAGATATTCTGAAAGAATGCACTCTTTGCTTGAGACAAAACTTCTAACTCTTTAGCTTGGCGTTCAGCTTTTCGGTGCAATGATTCCGCTTGGTCACGGGCTTTAAGCGCTTCGAGAGTGGCTTCTTGGGCCTCAAGCGTCTTGTGGGCAAGTTCTGTTGTTCTCTGCTCAACTTCTACTTCAAGCTGCTCCGTCATATTTTCTTGCAGCTCAAATCGCTTCTTACGGTCCTCGTTAAATTTGTTTCCAATGATCATGCTATAGGCCATAACCGATACGACCACACACAAAGCTGATATAAGAACTGCGACCGTCCGCTCCAGCGACGAATAGTCGCCGTTATAAACAATCGACACATTAATCCCAGCTACCAGTACAGGTGTCTGCGCAAGAATAAACAATCTTAAAACGGGTTCCCGCTGACGAAACGCAACCACACCCCCCCAAAAGATCAAGAAAGTCATCGTCGCAACATAGAGATACACTAAATTGAGAACCGTCCACCAAGTTACAGGAAAAAACCAAAGCGGCGCACAAAATGCCATGAATCCAGAATAAACTTTGATGATTCGGTCTACTTTAGGGGTATGGGCTTCTAGGTTCAGCAACCGTCGGATAAAGGCACCAAGCACGGCCATCATTGAAGTAAGAAAGAAGCCTGGAAATCCAAAAATCACCGAAGGATGGCGAGTACCAATATCAACGAGGATATATTCGGCTAAAAGACCGCGGTAACCAATGAAGTAGCAAGTTGCGCAAAGTAAAAGAACGGAAAGTAAGCCAGTAAGTTCGTCTCGAGTTTGAAGATAAATAAAGAAGTTATAAACCAGCATTCCCACAAACAAGCCCAACACAAGAGCAGTCAAGAAATGAATGCTCCTGCTTTTACGTTGGAAGTGCCGGTCGGTTAGAAGCCAAAGAGACAATGGCAAAAAATTGTCGGACTGAATACGAACAAGGGCAGTGTACTGGGTATTGCTTTTTAGGGTCGTTGCAAACGCAATATTTTCAATAGGGTAATCTCGATTGCTCCAGGCATAAGAAGAGCCTGAAACCTTATGTTTTTCCTCGGCTGCTCCGTACAAGAACCAGTCAACTTGAAGGTATTTTGGGTAACCCGTATCCATGACCCATTCAAGGGGAATACTGGGCGCCGTATCAAATTGAATAGCCAACCAATATACAGCTTTTCCAAAAAGTCGATTTGTCTTAAATTCACTGCGCCGAAGCCCCTCACCCGCCTGAAACCTTTTTAGAACAGTGGCTACGGAATCTGGACCAACGTCTGCCTCTAAGACCAAAAGGTGTGAATCCAACTGAATGGACTCTCGAAACGACTCAATTTCGAGTGTTTCAAACGCAGCAGCTTGGGCACTCCCGAGACTCGTAAACAGTGTCATGGAACTAAAGAGAAACAAGATGACAAAGCGCACCGGCTTTACCCAAATAGAAAAGTCCAAACAACCAATCACATCGCGGCCACAGCGCAAATTTAGGTCCTCTAATTTCACAAGAGAAGTATCGCACCAGAGCTAGGACAAAAGCCAGCGGTATAGCTACAAGCATATGAAAACACTGCAAAAAACACCTTTCAAAGACCAGCCGTTCAACAAAAACCAGACAGGATGACATGGCGCTTAGAGTACTGGTACCATAAAAAGACAATGGCCAGGCGCGTACCTCAAAAAGGACCTTTGAGTTCAGTCATCGCTTGTATTCTCTGGTTCACTGGCCTCACCTCATTCTTATTCCTCATTGGTGTTTATCTGCTCATCTCACTGGTCATTGCTCCCCATAAAGTTCAGTGGATGCTTCTCTATATGTCACGGGTTATTCTTCTTTTCTGCGGTCAATACATCAAGATACATGGTTCACTGCCAGTCCAAGGCAGTGGTCCCTATATTTATATGTTCAACCACGAATCGCTCTTGGATATCTTCCTCATTTGCGCAGTGACCCCTTCCCCCGTCACCGCGATTGGCGCGCAGAAGCAATTCTCCATGCCAATATGGGGTTCGGTATTACGCCGATATGGAGCCATTCCTATCGACCGAGGCCATTTGGACCCGGCCATTGCATCTCTTAAGACAGCTGAGAAAGCATTGGGCAGTGGGACATCACTGATCATATCGCCAGAAGGTACGCGTACGCTCACAGGAAAAATCGGAAGATTTAAGAAAGGCCCCTTTCATGTTGCTTTGCATACTCGGGCCACCATCATCCCCATTGGACTCGACGGTGCCTATCGTGCCAACAACAAAGGAGATTGGCGCATGTACCCGGGCATCATTGATATTCGGATGGGAGAACCCATACCGGCCAAAGACTATGAAAACCTAAGCGTGGACGCCCTAAGGGATATGGTTAAAGAAAAAATCACCAGGCTGGCCGGGCAGAAGAGCTAAAAAAACGCGCTCAACAACATCCGAAGATGCCACTGAGCGCGCTATTCTATTCATCATTGTACTGCTTCAGTTGAAGCATTCTGATGCAAGGGCCCTAGCCTTTAAGTGCTAACGCCGCATTATCAATTCTTACTGAGGTGAGAAAGTATAACCATTGATGCTGCAAGGCTGCGAGCGGCCGTCGCTATGAACGAAGCTCGTTGGGCACCAGTTGGCCAACTTGCCGTTGTCGTTCCAGTCATCAAGGAAATCTTCCTTCGCTGCGTCACCACAAAAACAATTGTTAGTCGCCGCATCAGGACACTTCGGATAGGTAAATCCGCACATCTCACCGGGACCCGCAAATGCCAAAGCACCAGGCTCATAGTGGTCGAAGTCGCACTTGTCTTTCCATGGACCTTGATAGTTGTTGCACATCTTATCCGCCGTAAACGAATCGTAATTGCTTACCGCTGACATTTCATTTGCGAAACACTCAACCCAAATGCAATCCGCCGCAACGCAAGAAGACTGGCTTCCATACTCAGGGCTTGGCTCGTGGACCCACTCCCAAGTGTCATAATCGTGGGGCTCATAAGAAGCATCGTTCACATAGTAATCCGAGGCCCAAGAATACTCGCAGTACTGGCCTTTTACCCAACCATCTACGCGCTCTTCCCAGCTCCGGGTATCGTTTTCACAATAACCACCTTCGAAACCATCAAAGCATCCACAGTCCCAACCATAGTAGGGAAACCATCCGCCGCCCCACTTCCAAGACCATTCTTTATCGCCTTGGCAATTACAGCTGTAATCACCCTGGCTGCAGCTCCAGAGCCACCAGAGTTCCTCTTCGGCTTGCATGGACTCAGGGCCAGCTGCCTCAAGTGTCACAAGCTCATGGGTGTCTTCATTATAATATGAACCATCACAGGCTACGGCCGTTAGGACGAAAAGTCCGAGTAAAACCACGCGTGAGAGGGAAAATGCATTCATTATGTTTATCTCCAAGAAAATTTTGGCTCACAGCCATAAAATAGCGGCGAATTCAGCCGAGTAACTGCAGGAGATATGCCAAATAAAGGCTACATAAATTCAGGTCTTTAGGGAATCTGCGGACACCAAAATCGAGGATTTATAAAATATTGGCGGGTAAAAACATCAAACTGGACGAGGGGCCACACAGCAACATGCCCCCTTATCACCAGCTGAAAAAAAATTGATATCCTAAGCACAAACACATCGTAACCATCAGGATATCCGTTTTCACATCATGGCGAAGGAATCAGACCAACGATTTTCCATTCACCATCACGCTCAGCCACAACAAACATCACCAAACCTACAGCCATAAACTCATCGGTATAAGGAACACCTTCCTGACGAAAGAATCCAACAAACAAAAACTCGTCATCAGCGGGAACCCAGCCATCCTCGTCAAAGAGCGGCAACCCGAAATTCTCACTGGCTTCTTGGAATGTATATACCCCCGGGTCGTAGACACTGAGGTAGTCACTCATGCTGTACGACGTGAGGTCATGACCCGCTGGAAACTGAACCGGGTCGAGCATCATCTCTAAATATTCAGCCCTTGTATAAACGGTGTTGGTTCCAGCGAGGTAAAGTGGGTCATGAACCAAGGACTCAAACAAGGTTGCGTCGGCATCAAAATAAGTTTGAACCACATCCAGCGCGAACTCCTGCGCGGTATCACGATAAGCATCACCCGTTGATGGTAATCTCGGCTCAGAAGCTTCCTCCTCTTCACCGTCATCGTTCGAAACTTCTGTTTCTGCTGGCGTATCCGTTGCAGTCTCATCCCCTGCTGACTGGTCCACTGGCTCTGTAGACGCCGATGTTTGTTCTGTCGTGCCACAAGCACCTAAAGCCAATCCCAATACAATCAACAATCCCACATGTATTCTTCGCATCGTCTCTATCCTTTCACGAGAATCCCACGGGACCCCAAGCAGAGGATGTGCCAAAACCCTCAACCAGCTGGCGGCTCTGAAAACATTGAGTTTTATTAAAGAGCGATAAAGAAAGCGGAAAAGAAAAACAGCAAAGGCTGTCATTTAGAAACATTTTTTGCCGGTCACAATGCGTTGACCACAGGAAGGCGAAACCACATCAATTGGCGGGGTTCCACTCCAATGCCTCCCCAG
>CAZZDT010000018.1:0-13675 GCA_964652435.1 uncultured Bdellovibrionales bacterium | reverse complement strand
GCACCGTCACCGACGAAGGTGTAACCGTCGGCCGCAGGAACTGCGACAACAGTTTGGCCCATCAGCCATTCACCGTTGGTAAAGTCTGCCTTATTCACATAGCCCGGCTGGACTGTGTTGATGAGGCCTTTTTCTGCACCACAGCCTACCAGTGTTGCCACTGCGAGGCTGAGACCCAGAAGCGTTCTCATAGTTGTCTTGAAACTACGCATAGGAGTAATCCTTTGTTTGCCTTTGGAGCCGTTAAAGCAATTCATCCATCAACTTGGCTGCGTTGATAGAGAAGTTTAGAAAAATCGAAGTATCTCGTGGTCGAAGTGGCGCAACGTAACTACCAGTGTAGTAAGGCGCCTTTTGGTACCAAGCGAGGCCGGTTGAAATACCAAGGTATGGAACCTCAGGAATCTTAATGGATGCGACAAGCGAGTAGCTTAAGAATGCACGCCAAACCGTGTCGTTGCCCGTAAGCTGAACAATATTCTCGCTCACACCACCCTCAACTTCGCCGTCGTTTTGCACGCCCGCTGCTTCTTCCAGCAACGTATTCTCAAAGCTGAATGAGCCCGAAAGAGAAAGCCAATCGGTAGCAGTGTAGCTGGCCGAGAGCCCGTTGCTAAAACCAAGAGCAGCGGCTGCACCATAGTTGGCTTCAACTGGCACAGAGTCCGGAAGCGGGCTTTCGCTCACACGAGGTGCTACAATGCGGTCGCCAGAGCGCTCATCCGCGATATCCATCCCGTAAAGAGATTTAGTACCATCATGAGAGATACCGAAACTATAAGTCAGCGAAAGACCATCCAGTTCATCAAACTTGCGGGTCGCTGACACACCAGCGTTCACACCGTAAAGGCCACCCATTTCGCGTGTAAGCGTGTTGGTTGGCAAGCTCAAGGAAACACGGCCTCGAATCGAAACGTCGTAAATATTGTAAAGCTCACCCAAGCTTGCCGCGATGCTTAAGTTGCTGGCCGTACAAGTCGCAACATTGGTGCTGCCATTGGCAGAGCCAGGAGTGGTGAAAAGCTCACAGGTAAACCCTAGATTTCCAGACAAGGAATACTGCTTATTCAAAACCCAGCTTGGGCGAAGTTGAATAGAGTTCTTAACAGTTGGATTGTACTGTTCATTGATCGGTTTGATGAAAGTCGCCAAATCGGTGTTCGTTCCGAACACAACACTCGAGCCGGCCCAAGGAAGCGGCTTTTTCTCAGCTTCCTTATCTTCTTCTACCTTAACTTCTGCATCGGGCTGCGTTGCCACTGCTGTCTCTGCAACAGGTGCGGCTTCAACGACCGGCTCAGCAACGGGTGCGGCGGGAGCAACTTCTTTCGCTGGCGCTGGCTCTGCTACAGGTGCTTCGACTACCGGCTCAGCAATGGGAGCGGCTTCAGCTTTTTCAAGCTCGGCCTGCGCTGCATCAGCATTTTCTTTTACTTCGTCTTTTTTCTTTTTGTCCGCTTCGGCTGTTTCTTCGCCCTCAGCTTTCTTCTTTTTATCGTCTTCTTTGACGTCTTTATCGGCAGCCTTTTTGTCGTCTGCTTTCTCAGTCTCAACTTGAGATTCGGTCTGCGTCGCTTCTTCTTGCAAAGCCCAGAGAGATGGTGCGGTCAACGTAACCATTCCAAAACACAATGTTGCTACCCAAGCTCTCATCATCAAGGCTCCTTATGCCCGCAGGAAACTGAAGAGTCGTTTCGCCAATTCCCCAAGACAAACCGCATAAATGAACAAATAAACAATAAGTAAAATGATCATTCATTTATGTATTTGGCGGCCAGAACTAGCACGGGCAAACCCGACCCGTCCAGCAAACGACACCTCTGAACTCCAGCAATCAACAAAAATCGCGCAAATGTTGATAAACCAAGGCAATTTAAGCTCTGGAGGCCAAGTTTTATGCCCCATAAAGGCAAAAGTTCGGGATTTCGAACCTCTTTTTGATCGCCCAGATTTTAGCTGTACAACGGTTAACTGGACCTGGAAGCGCCTTAATCCTAAACTATTCAAAGGTTTAAGGGGCGTAAGAGGGAGCACCATGTCTGAAGAGAGCAAATGGGCAAGCAAAAGACGGGAACAGCGCTATCCCTACAATTCACAGGTGGAACTGATTCTGGCCCGCAAGAGTCTGGAAGCGACCACCCTGGATGTGAGCTTTCGCGGTTTTTACCTAGAAGTTGACCCTCCGCCGCCGCTGCGCAGCTTTATCCAGGTCAAGTTCAACCTTCCGGCAGATTTTGGCCAACTTGAGCTCTCCGGGATGATTGTCCACCGGGTTGAAGGCAGCGAAGAAGAAGGTAAACCACCGGGCATTGGGGTTCAGCTTTACGGAAACGCCGACTCCACCGTCCAAGAGTGGAACAAGTTTGTCCAATACCTCAGCGGTAAAGACACCCTAAGCCCCGAGGGCACCAACGACGCTCAAGTGCTTGCCATGGGACTCGAACCAGAAATCAACGATGTCATTTCGGTCGAATTCAAATCGGTCAATGACCTCTTTACAATGTATGCCTGTGATATCCCGGCCGGACGGATGTTTGTACCCACAGACCATAACTTGGCCATTGATGATCATGTGCTCTTGGAAATCTCACTTCAAAGCAACGATACGGTTTTTCACGCCCACGCACAGGTCATCGCCCAAAGTCGGCAACCCGGCAATTTCGGCGTTGAAGTTGCTTTGATCAGCTTTGATACCCTTACTTTACGCGGATTTTGGGACTTCATTTGCGATCAGACGCCGTCTGAACACCCCGCATTGACTCTCTAAAATCTCCAAAAATCTCCTCAGGAACCGCCCAACCCTGTGACAGGGCCTAGATGTCGTGCTACCACGCGGCTATGCATAACTCCCCCAGACTACATCTCGCCTCTTGGCGCGGTCATGCCATCGAAGGCGTACACCCAGTGCACGCGATACTTGCTAAAGCCGATGGGACCATTGTTGAGCGAGTCGGTTTCGACGTCGAAACCACGTGGCGCAGCTCCGCCAAGCCTTTCCAGCTCGAAGCGACCCTTGGACTTGTTCCCGAGGAGAAACAAAAAAAACTCACCGACCGCGCTCTTGCGGTGGCTGCAGCCAGTCACAACGCTGAGCAAATTCATTTGCGTGCGGTGCGTTCTATCTTCAAGCTTTTTGAACTCGATGAAACTGCTCTGCGTTGTGGCGCTCACGATCCCATGGGTTCAGCGGCCAACAACACACTGATTCGAGCTCGTAAAAAGCCAACGCCGATCCACAACAACTGCTCTGGCAAACACGCCATGATGCTCGCGGCGGCTTCCTGCAACGAACAAGATCTCGAAACCTACCTGGAATCTGGTCAGCTGGTTCAAAAAGCGATTTTTGACACAGTCTCAGAACGCACCGGTGTGGAAATCGAAGAAACAGTGGTCGATGGCTGCGGAGCACCTTGCTTTGTTCTGCCACTCTCGGCCATGGCCCGAGCCTGGGCCAATCTTGGCGAAGCCACTCAAGACGAAGAATCCGGTATTTTGGGCCGAATTGGCCGCGCCATGGCTGCCCATCCCGATCTTGTGAGTGGCAGCGACCGTCTGGATGTAGCCCTGCCGGGCGAAGCCAAAGAGCCCTTGATCACCAAAATCGGTGCGGCGGGGCTCCTTTGTGGGACCTTGCCCGAACGCAAATTGGGCTTTGCCATGAAAATTGGTACCGGCAACGGGGATTTAAGAGGCGATGGCGCCCGAGCCATTCTCTACCGATGGTTCCCAGAAATCTTTGAAGACGCCCCGGAAGAGACCCCTGTCCTCAATGTTGTCGGGGAACCCGTGGGGCGCATTGAACCCATCTGGGAAATGCCAAAACCGAAAAAACCCTGGAAAAAGCGCCGCCGTAGGGGTTGAAAGCCTTCTTGCGAAGGGCTAGACGTGCACATCTCATGGGAAATGTAAAAGTTCCCGTTCTGACGCGATTACGCGTCTTTGAAGGAGTTGTGTCATGGAAAAATCCACGTTCAAAACAAAAATAGGTCTTGCTGAAATGCTTAAAGGCGGCGTCATTATGGACGTTGTTGATGCTGAGCAAGCGCGCATTGCTGAAGAAGCGGGTGCATCGGCGGTTATGGCCCTTGAACGTGTACCTGCACAAATTCGTAAAGATGGCGGCGTAGCTCGCGCATCTGACCCAGCGATGATCAAGTCGATCCAAGAAGCAGTTAGCATCCCCGTTATGGCCAAGTGCCGCATCGGTCACATCGCTGAAGCTCAAATCCTCGAAGCCCTCAACGTAGACTTCATCGATGAGAGTGAGGTTCTTACGCCAGCTGATGAAGAGTTCCACCTCTACAAGCACGATTTCAAAGTTCCTTTCGTATGCGGCTCAACCAACCTTGGTGAAGCACTTCGACGCATCGGCGAAGGTGCGGCCATGATGCGCACCAAAGGCGAAGCTGGAACAGGCAACATCGTTGAGGCCGTTCGTCACCTCCGTACCTTGCGTACACACATTCGCAAATTGACAACCATGAGCGACGACGAGCTTATGACCGAAGCGAAGAACCTCGGTGCTCCATTTGACCTCGTTCAATTCGTAGCTAAAGAAGGCCGTTTGCCAGTACCTAACTTTGCTGCGGGTGGTGTAGCCACTCCAGCTGATGCTGCGCTTTGCATGCAACTCGGTGCTGAGTCTGTTTTCGTTGGCAGCGGAATCTTCCTTTCCGAAGATCCTGCACGCCGCGCGAAGGCGGTTGTTGAAGCAGTAACGTACTACCAAGATCCTAAGAAGCTCGCTGAAATCAGCGAAGGCCTTGGGGAAGCCATGAGCGGTCTTGAAATTGGCAAGCTTGCCAAAGAAGACCAATTCGCTCACCGCGGCTGGTAATCAATACAATGCAAACCATCGGGGTACTCGGACTACAGGGCGGCTACAAAGCCCATATTCAAATGCTTGAGGCCTTAGGCCACAACACCCTTGAAGTTCGTAACCCCGATGAGTTCGCCTCCCTTGCCGGCCTGATTCTTCCTGGCGGCGAAAGCACAACACAGCTTAAATTGATTGACCGTTTCAATTTGAAACCAGAGATTGATGCGCTCATTGAAGCGGGCAAGCCAGTGTTTGCAACCTGTGCCGGTATGATTCTTTGCGCCGCCAACGTCACCCACCCAGAACAAACCAGCTACGGTTACATCGACATCGATGTGGAGCGTAACGGCTGGGGACGACAGCTTGATAGTTTTGAAGCCAAAGCCGATGGAACGGACCTGGAGCTTTGCTTTATTCGAGCCCCACGCATTACCCGCGTAGGAAAAGATGTGGAAGTTCTGGCAACATTTAGGGGTGAGCCCGTCATGGTTCGCCAAAACAATGTGACTGCCGCAACTTTCCATCCTGAACTCACCGAGGACACTCGCGTCCACGCCGCCATCTTCGGCAGCACCGGCGGTGAGGTCATCGAACTTTTCTCCCGCGCTGCTCAATCAGCGTAAAATCTCGCTCGCACCACCATTATCAGTTACGATTTTCTCATGGTTCAATACATGAGAGGGATGCGTGCAACGGCTTAACACGCTCATACGACTGGGGCTCGGCAGTATCTTTTTGATGCTAACGATTCCAATCTTCTTTGCGGTTCTTGTTGTATTTCTTCCCAGCCGTACTCGGCGTCTTTATTTAACCAACCGAATGGGTAGAGTGCTTTCTTTTGCCATGCTTCACATCATTGGCGCTCGCCCAGTTCTCAAGAATCGAGCAGCCTTAGACAAGATGGGTCCCGCTATTTTCGTCGCCAACCACAGCTCATCCCTGGATATGTTTGTCTTTGGTTGGGCATGCCCACCTGGCACCTGCGGCATCGCCAAGCGCGAAATCATCTGGGCGCCCTTTGTGGGGCCGATCATTTGGCTCTCTGGATTCTTGCTGATCAATCGCAGCAACCCTGCTCAAGCCCTCTCCTCTATGCGACGCTCAGCCCAATTCTTACAAACCAACGGGTTAAGTGCCTGGGTGATGCCCGAGGGTACACGCAGCCTCGATGGCAGCTTAGGACCTTTCAAACGAGGCTTTGTCCACATGGCGCTTCAAAGCCAACTGCCTGTAATTCCACTTGTTATTCACAATGCTGACACTGTTTGGCCCATGGATAAGCTTGTTTTCACTTCAGCTGAGGTCGAAGTGGAAGTGCTGGAACAAATCGATACATCTACTTGGAGCGTTCAAAGAGCCCAAGAACACGCCAGCGGTGTAAGAGAAGTGATCGCCGCGGCTCTTGCTCTCAGAGCAGACCAGGCGTAGGCATTCTGAAAGGGACAGGCCAAGAGATGAAAACACGAGAATTCTTTCACGAACTCACCACACCTTTGAGCAACAAAGCCATCGGTGCAACCGCTGTTCTGGCTGCTTTCGCCGCATGTATTTTCGTCACCGTCACCTCAGAGTCGTCTTCTTTGCTTCAAGTCCCCAAGGTGGTGGTTCCCATTGCCCTGGCCTACACCATGGCAGGAATTATCGTTCCACTGGTTGCGTGGCTTCGCAGTCATCAAGGCTCTTTGGTGCAGCGGGCCTACACCGGCTACCTCACGTGCATTGTCCTAGAAGTTTTAACCGCTGCCTTCTTTGGCCTGCTCTACGGTTTTGCGGCCGCCATGGTCGTAAGCACTGTCCATGCCGCTCTGCGGGTGGGACAAGTTTTTAATATGCTTCGCTGGATGCCAGACTGCCGGCAATATGAATCTGTGGCTGTTTGGGTAGACCCCGCCCTCACCTGGCTACTCAATGCCTTTTGGATTTTTTACGTTGTAGGCTTCTTGGGCCTTTATATCTGGCCGCAAATCATTTTGGGTTAGAGTTCCTTTAAGGACCAATCCAACTCTTCTTTCCAATTCTGAGGCAGAACATAGCGCTTCGCAATTGCCTCGAACGCCTTAAGCTCATCGGCCTTGCGGTTCTCATCCCAGCCTAATTCCTCGGCCATCAGATCGGCCACTTTAGGAGCGGCTGCGATGGTTGCGCGGGCATTCAAAAGCAAAGCCCGGGTGCGACGCGAAAGCACGTCTTCCAAGCGCCGCGCCATTTCAAAGCGCACACTCCAAACCACTTCTGCACAGGTATAGGGCAAATCAGGGTGGATGGGTGCGGCAAGCTCAGGATTCTCATCGCGCAGCTTTTCGATGTGCTTCCAATCCGAGCCATACACTGCACCATCTTTAAACGGGTCAGCTCCCTCGGGCACTTGCGTCCAACCATGAATCTGTAAATTCGGGGTCACAGACTCACGCTCTTCTAAACCACCTACCAAGGCAGCTTGGTCAATGCACTCTTCAGCCATCTTGCGATAGGTGGTCCATTTACCGCCGCAAATCGTTAACAAGCCTGAGCGCGAAATCAAAAGCGTGTGATCTCTGGAAACACTGGCCGAACCTTCACCGCCTTCGGGTTTCACCAATGGGCGTAGCCCCGCAAACATGCTCAGAACATCTGCCTCAGTCACCTCACGTTGCAAATAACGAGATGCGTGTACCAACAAGAAATCGATTTCGTCAGCCAGTGGACGAGGCTCTAAATCAGGCTCTTCTACCTCGGTGTCAGTTGTGCCCACCACCACACGGTCGTGCCATGGAATCGCAAACAAAACCCGGCCATCGTCGGTTTCGGGAACCATGATGGCTGAATCGCCCGGCAAAAAAGACTTATCGATGACAATGTGCACGCCTTGGCTTGGCATGATGATTTTCCCCGATTCGGGGTCGTCCATCCGCCGAACACCATCGGTAAAAACGCCGGTTGCGTTGATCACGACCTTACCGTGAATCTCAAAACGCTCCCCACCTTCCATATCTTCCACAAGCACACCACGGGTCAGGCCATCTTCGTCGTCTTTAATCAGACCCACCACTTTGGTGTAGTTGGCCACAACACCGCCCTGCTCTGCGGCGGTTTGTGCAAGGTTCGTCGCCAAACGCGAGTCATCAAATTGAGCATCGTAATACATTACGCCGCCGCGCAGCCCATAGGTTTGGACCGTTGGAATCTTACGCAGTGTTTTCTCACGCGACATCCACTTGGATGGCTTTAAACTCATCTTTCCGGCGAGCATGTCGTAAAGCTTGAGACCCACCCCATAAAATGGACCTTCCCACCAATCGTAATGTGGGACCACAAACGAGAGATCGCGAACCAAGTGAGGCGCGTTTTGTCGCAGACGTCCTCGCTCACGCAAAGCTTCCACCACCAGTGAGATATTGCCCTGACGCAGATAACGAACACCGCCATGAACCAATTTGGTGCTGCGGCTCGAAGTGCCCTTGGCAAAGTCCGCTTGTTCCAACAAGACAACCCGATAACCGCGGCTGGCCGCTTCAAGAACAGCTCCCAGCCCAGTGGCACCACCACCGATGATAATCATATCCCACGGTTCGTCAGCGTTACGGATTTTTTCAAGCATTTCGTCGCGTTGCATATTTTACTCCAAGGAAGATGTTTCATCTCCCTTCCCTTACTTTTACTCGTGGCAGGAAAATTGTAGTTCGTCAAACACCGGCAAGCCAGTGTAGGCCGAACTTTTAAGTTGCAGGGTCCCAAGATCTTATGCCAAACCACCTGAATCATCATTTTTGAAATGGGTGGGAGAGCGAAGATGGCCAAACTTTATTTCTATTATGCCGCCATGAATGCCGGAAAGAGCGCTACCTTGTTACAATCAGCGCACAATTACCGAGAACGCGGTATGCATACCCTGCTCTTCACGCCAAAACTCGACGACAGGTACGGCCAAGGTAAGATCACCAGCCGGATTGGGCTTCAGGCCGATGCGACCATTTTTGATCGTGAATACGATCTATTTGTGGAAATCCGTACCCAGCACATGCAGCAAAAAGTCAGCTGCGTGCTCATTGACGAGGCGCAATTTCTCACCAAAAAGCAGGTTCTTCAGCTCACACTGGTCTGCGACCACTTGCGCATACCGGTTTTAGCCTATGGCTTGCGCACGGACTTTCGAGGAGAACCCTTTGAAGGCAGTCAGTATCTATTGGCTTGGGCTGAGGAATTGATTGAACTCAAGACCGTTTGCCATACCGGTAAGAAAGCCACCATGAATGCTCGGCTCGATGCTGACGGAAATCGCGTGAACGAAGGCGCTCAGGTTGAAATTGGCCATCACTACGTGGCGTTAAGCCGCCGGCAATTTGAACTGCATAAAGTGTCCCCCATCGACTACGAACCCCCAGTTCTCGAAGTCGAATGCGAACAAAGCATCAACTAAGCGCTCTTATTAAATTCCTTCCAAATTTTAACAATCTCTTCATTCACGGCATACAATCCTGTGCACGGTGACATCGCCGTATTCATGGAGAGGTTTTACATGAGAAGACAGGTACTTAGCTCAACGATGTTCGCTTTCGCCTTGGCGTTCGCAGGCTGCGCGGGCTCAGCCGAAACAACCGACGATACAGGCAATGATACTGCCTCCGATGCATCCACCGCCGATGACACCGGCTCAGATGACACAACCGGAACCGGTGGCACCACCAATCCCGGCGATTCTAGCGATGCAAGTGACCCAAGCGATCCCGATGACGTAAGCGATGCGAGTGACGCGAGCGATCCCGGTACTGAAAGCGCTTGCCCCGAGGCAGAGACCTTCATGGACTTAAGCGCCTATGCTGGTGCAGCGGGTGCAGGTTACGACGATCCGCAAGTTTCAGCCACGTGCACGGAAACAACCATGACCGTTAGCTCCAACGGCATTCCCAATTACACCTTTGTGCAAATCACACCCAATGCTCTGACCTCTCAAAACTACAACTTTCAAATCCCTCGCAATCCGCAATTGGCTGGTGCCACTTCAGAGGTTGCTCTGCTGGGGCCCATTGGCGTGGCCGTGAATGGCATCCCACTTTACGGGCCTAACGAAGCGGCTCAACCCGACCCCTATGGCGATCCCGTTTACAATGACATCTTGGATTTCTGTATGGGCCACACAGCCGGCGGAGGCGTTTATCACTACCACGCTATGTTCGTGCAGTGTCTCTCCGATATTGGCGTAGACAACGAGCCAGACACGAGTGTCCCCTCACCCATTATTGGATGGTCCTTTGACGGCTTCCCTATTTACGGACCACTGGGCTGCATCGATGAGACGTGCAGCGAAGTGGTGGAATTTAAGAGCGGATGGAACCAAATTGGGGACCCAACGACCTACGCTTGGGATAACCATGAGTTTGAAGCACGCCCAGACGATCCTACCTATCTTGATGAATGCAACGGCCGCATGGGACCTGACGGCACCTATCGTTACCATGCCACAGCAAGCTTCCCTTATATCCTGGGTTGTTACTCAGGAACCGCGGCCAACAATGGCGGCGGCGGTGGCCAAGGCGGCGGCGGTGGCCAAGGCGGCGGCGGTGGCCAAGGCGGTGGCGGTGGCCAAGGCGGTGGCGGTGGCCAAGGTGGAGGCGGGGCACCTCTGTGTGAATCAGATGCAGATTGTGTTGATGCCTGCCCTCAAGCTCCTCTCGGATGCAGCTGCATAGAAACACCCAGTGGAGACAACCGTTGCATCGCAAATTGCAACACCGATGACGATTGCCCTGGTAACCGAGTCTGCGACGTCACCAACAATATTTGCGTACCTGGTGGTGCCGGTCAGCCGTAATGCTCTTGCATCCAGGCGCGGATATCTTCGCGCTCATCAATACGTTTAAAATGGGCTTCCAAACGGCTGTGCGGCTTGAGCAGGTCGTTTGGAATGCCATCCAATATGCCCCCCGTTAACCAACCCAAGAGTCTCCAAATCGCTAGGTCAGCAACAGTGATGGAATCACCCACCAAGTAATCTCCGGGCCCCATTCTTTGCTCTAACAACCCAAACCATCGCGGGAGCGTTTCCTGACCCAGTTCCTCTCGCATCTCTGCGCGTTTCGCCGGGTCTTTTTCCGCCATGGACGGATTCACAAAACTCGTGATCTGGGCGGCTGCATCTAAAAACTCATCCACTCTCATTGCCGCTAGGTCATCGTCTTTCGGATACAACCCGGAGAGCTTTCCGCAAAACTTTGCAATGGCCACGGACTGGGCAAACATCTCGCCGTCGACCTCCAGAACTGGAAGCTGACCATAAGGAAATTCACCGGCAGCTTTTTTCGCTCGAAAATCGTCGCGGCCCGGACGCACATCTTCAAATTCAATACCGCCGATATGCAACGCCAACCGACTGGTCTCAGCCCGCCAAAAGGGAAAGTTAAAATAGGTTAACCGAATTTTCATAAAGCTCTCCTTACGAATTGAGCTGATTCATCAATCGCCGACTCGTATCAACAATCACCGCACCTGGTACTACAATCCATAGCCCGTTGGGGATAATCCACACAAAAAGCAAAGGCACCCACTCATTGTGACCGATGGAGTGCCAACCTGACCAAGCCTCGACCAGGACGAAAAGCATGGTTTTGGCACAGGTCAAACTGGCCGCTACCAAGACCAATAAATGAGCATCGCGGTTTTTGTTCACACGGTGTGCGAAGAGCCCCCAAGATACCAAAAGCGCTTCAACAATACTCATGGTGGCTAGGGCATGGAGATAGGTGTTGCCTTGGTCAGCGTAGGCCCGGTCCACCTCCATATAGAGGACGTAACCAAACTCCCAAATAAACCCCAAAGAGCCCCCAGGAAAAGACGCCGGCCGTAATAAAACAAAGAGTGCGTCCCAAATCACCACCAAAGTGCTGATTCCCATCCATAGGACCACCCAACGTGGCAATCGAAATGTATTGTTCATGTTCTCCCACCCCGGCCAAGTTTACCGCTGGTTTCATGGGACTATGCAACGGTTTAGGGAAAAGGTCCAACAAGCACAAAATGACGGCCATCTTCACTAAACGAAAATACGTTGACCACAGTCCAAAACAAAATCTCAAAATAAGACAACATAAAAACAGAGATAAAAATTATAATTACCGTTCTGTGCAGAATTACCATCTCTTACACAACTCTATTTCAAGTTACCTCTGGCCCCGTACTAAGGTGGTGTTATCCCCAGGGGGCTCGGTCCATCATTAGCTTTTTCAAATTCTGTAAAAGCCCGTGGTGAGGTCTGCCCACTGAGGTCTCATAAGTTGTTCTGTCTACATTTTGTCTGCTTTCATTCTTGAATACGGGGGTATTGCATGAGTTCGTTCAGTTCAAAAGTCATAGAAGAATCCTTGGTAGAGCCGCCGATGGTGAGCGGCCGGCTTCCTATGGTTGGTCACACACTTGAGTTTTTAAAAAACCCAACCCATGTGATGCGCCGAGGGTACCAAGAAAAAGGTGCCATCTTTTCTCTCGACCTCGGTCTACGCAAAGCCGTCGCCCTGATCGGACCGGAATATCACAAGTTTTTCTTCAAAGAGACCGATGGTATTTTTTCAATGCGGCAAGGGTACGAAACGCTGATGAAGATGTTTGATAAACGTCTTTTCTTCTTTGCTCATTACACCGAGTACCAAGAACAAATGAAGGTTATTCTACCTCTCTTACAAAACAACAATCGCTTCGTAGATATGATGGTCTCAGAAGTGGACCATTTCATGGAGGAGATTCTTGGAGACGAAGGGGAAATAGACGTTACAGAAGCCTTTGGCCCACTCGTGATGCATGTGGGTGCCAGCGCTTTTTTCGGTGAGGAATTTCGTCGCAAATTAGGCTCTGAGTATTTTCATGTCTTTCGTGAATTCTCTCAAGGGGCAGATGTGGTTCTTCCTTCTTGGCTTCCACTGGCCAAGTTCAGAAAGAGTAAGGCGGCCAAAGCCAGAATTGAGACCATGATTCGAGAACTCATGGCCGAGAGAAGAGAGAATCCCCTCGAGCCCAAAGACCTCTTTCAAGAACTGATTGAGTCCACCTACTACGACGGCAAGCCCGTTCCCGATAATCTTTTGGTCAGCATGCTGCTCTTTATTCCTTGGGCGGCACACGAAACCACCGTTGGCCAAACCAGCTGGACTTTGATCGAGCTCTTGCAAAACCCCGATTACCTGGAAACGGTCCAAAACCAACTGAGTGAAGTGGTCGGTGAAGAAAAGGACTATAGCCCCGAAGCTCTGAAAAAACTCACCACTCTGGACTGGGCCATCAAGGAGTCTGAACGGATGCATCC
The DNA here is from genome assembly GCA_964652435.1 of uncultured Bdellovibrionales bacterium. Taxonomy (GTDB): domain Bacteria; phylum Myxococcota; class XYA12-FULL-58-9; order XYA12-FULL-58-9; family JABJBS01; genus JABJBS01. Next base: position 587 of record CAZZDT010000018.1, on the reverse strand, counting down.
GGTGGCTTATATGTACATGCGAGGGGTTCGCGATGATTTTTACATCGATGGTTACGAAATCAAGCAAGGAACCATGGTATTTGCTGTGCCCGACACCGCCCACCGGATTCCCGAAGTTTTCAAAGACCCGGATAAGTATGACCCACTTCGCTTTGCACCGGACCGGGCCGAAGACAAGCGCCCCTACAGTCTGATTGGCTTTGGCGGTGGAATCCATCGATGCTCGGGAGTGAATTTTGCAAAGCTTGAAATGAAAATCATCATGGCAAAATTACTTCAGGCGTATGAAATTGAACTTCTGGATAAAAACCCAAGAGCCAAGCCTGGCCAAGAAACAAAATGGCCCGACAGTCCCTGCCGCATTCGCTACAAAAAACGCCCGGCGTTTTAAAGTGCAGCCAGAAAATCCTCGGCGTGTTCAAGATGGGCCTGACGTTTTTCGGGCCCCATCTTACGGGCCATAGAGCACATCATCGCCCATCTAGGATTTTTGGCCAGCTCATCAGAGTGATTGATGATCCAACGCCAATACAATCCATCCCAAACCGTGCTCCAATCCCCAGCGGGATAATTGCTCATTTTTCGTA
>CAZZDT010000017.1:0-13702 GCA_964652435.1 uncultured Bdellovibrionales bacterium | reverse complement strand
CTTCGTATAGCCGGTCGTGTTCACCGTTTTTCCAAAAGTACAGATCGTTGGTTGAAAGTGATGTATTCATGATATCCCCACTAGTAACTCAGATTCGAGTTACTAAGTGCGCGCGCTGCTGTCAATCAGGAAGCGGAAGCTGCCCCGAAATTTGTTTGCCCAGAGAGTTGAGCTGGGGGTCCAAGTAGCAAATTCTTCTATTGAAGCCTGGAGAAACCCAATGAAGCACAGCAATTTGAAATGGAAAAACGGCCTGGTTTGGAGCGCCGCTTATTTGTTGTTTTTATTAATAAATACAGTTGGTTGCGGCTCATCCGGGGAACTCGATGAGGCAAGTCCTTCTTCCACCGGACCCGCAGATTCTGCGGACAGCGCCAATGAGACCAACGAAAACGGTAGTCAGAGCTCGGCAGATCGTCACCCAAGTTGTGACTCGGAAAATGTTGTTCGAGAGGCACCCGCTGAGGCCACCGAGTACATTCAGGCGGGTATGACCCGATACGCTGAGGTACAAGCCCCGGATGGTGGGATCATTAAAATCTTTGGTGCCCCAGAAACTGGAGACGAAAGAATCAGACGCGCGCACAGCCTGCTGCGTTTTTTCTTACAAGACGTTGCCGGTTCAGAGTTTGGTGTCGACAAGTCAGAAGTTGCCAACCGCATGGCCTCGAACCGAGCTGTCTTGGTTATGCCAGCGGGCGAGCATCAAGAAGGCAACGAACCCCGAGTAGAAGCTCAGCCTTTGTATGCGGATGAAACGCCCGTTGAAGGTTCGCGATGGTACATGCAAAATAACTACGAACATCGCGATGCTGCTTTTGAAGAAATTTTTCATCTGGTTCATGACACCGGCATTGGGACTTATCTACCGGGAGCCTTACCTGAGTACCAATCGCGCTTGCGTGCGGAGGCTGAAGCATCGCTCTTGGATGGTAGATGGGGCATCGCAGTGGACCCGTATGTAAGTGAATGGATCGAGGAACTGCGACAAGAAGATTCGCTGGCTCAAGAGTACATCGCATCTGTGTTGGACAGTTATTACGGTTTATGGGCTCCCTGGGATGAAGCAGATGGTGGCATGTGGGGTGTATACATCGCAAAGACCCGTGAAGAGGTTGCCGAAAAGGACCCCCAGGGTTACGCCTTGATGGAAGCCTTTTTACCAAAATGGTTGAATTACGAAGTCCATCTCGCCTCTGAATTGGACGGTGACTTTCATATGACTTTAGATCTGTCTAAACCCTATACCCACAAATCTCAGTATCTGGTTCATGTGACTCTAACTGGAAGCAATTCAAGCAATCTATATGGCAATGCTCAAGACAACACGCTTAAAGGCAACAGTGCGGACAATATCCTTGATGGTGCACAAGGCCGTGACACCGTCGTTTATTGTCAGAATCGAAGTGACTACAGCGTAAGCCCAGTAGACGGTGGGATAGTGCTTGAGGGGCCCGAGGGTCGGGATTTTTTGAAAAATATCGAAGTTATACATTTTGCTGATGGCACCGTTTTGGCCGACGACCTTTAAAAGGTGTCCCGAGCGTTGGTCGGTGTCTCAATCAGCGTCTCCTAAAGCAGGGGAGGTCATGGTGTCTTTCCTTTGAATTCTTAATTTGAGACGAGTGTCTTAGCACTAAAAACTCAAGTACCGGTCGGTTAAGCGCCTGATTTTTTGCCTTATATTGTTGGTTGGGAGATCTGCTTGGGCGTTAGGGTGAAACCCTATAGAGGTCAGGTATTATTGCCCACCAGGAGCTGGCACTCTGTCTGAGCGGGCAGTTCAACCGTGAGGTTATTTTGACTGTTTTGCTCAAAAGTACCTGTGAGCGTTTCGGTTCCATTGCAGGTGAGAGACCAAGGATAGGTTCCGGGCTCGAGAATAAAGAATTCAACGCCAATGGCTCGGCTCTCCGTCCCAAAATGATAAAGGCTTGAGTCAAGATGAAGTGTAGAGTGGGAGTTGACCAAAGCAGCAAATTCGGTCGGCTCAGTTTTCCATTTGATGGCATTGAGGGGCAGATAGGATGCGTCACCAAAATCTCCGGTAAGCATACTGTAGAGCAAGTCAGCATTTAAGTTGGGTACATTTTCTTCAAGGTAGTTGTTGGCAAAGTTTGCGTGAAATTTAAACACTCGGTCGGTGAACCGAACCTCTTCTTTAAATGCAGTTTCGTTAAATTGCAGTGACCGTAGATTTGAACTTAAGGCTTCTTCTAAGACGGAGACATCACCGGTGAGTCGATAGCGTACATAGGGGTCCGCGTTGGTGAGTAGGTAGTCGTCGAAACTGGTGAGTCCAGAGAGCAGCCGGTACTTGCCCAATACATCTTGCAGGATACCGCGGGTTTGTGAAGCTGCCCACATGGCACTGCCTTCATCATCGCTGCCCGTGGAGTCAGCTTCATAGGCCTGACGCATTTCGAGCATGGACAAGATTGGGTCGAGATATGATTCGTTTCCTGTAATGTGCCAAGTGAGCAGAAGACTTCTGGCCAGGCCTGAGAGTGCCCTCGGATATTTAAACGTCTTGTTGGTGTAATGGCATACAGGATTCCACCACACGCCACCGGGGCCACCGGGCAAACCACTTGGAAAATGTGCTCCCGAAGGAAGCACTCCAGCAGGTTTGCCATTGTTTTCCTGGGCAGTAACATCCACCCACATATCCATCCAGCTTGAGAAGAGAGATGTTAATTCGGGCTCTTGAGTTCGCTGCCAAAGCAGGAGCGTGGGCTGCATGGCCCGGGTGTGATAACTCGTGTCACAAGCGTAATCGTTGTTGGTGCTCACGGCATCCGAAGTGAAATAGGTACTTTTAAATTGCAGAAATCCGCGGTCGTTGGTGTCTGTCCATTGGTTGGCCATCATGGTTCCAATGGCTCGCGCGCGGTCTTGCCAAACGGGATCATTGGGAGCGAGATGCAGCATGGGGGTGACAGAGTCTGCGGAATCTTCGGAGGAGTGCTCCACATCGGTCATGATGTTGGTGTAACCGCCGGCCATACGGGGTAAGTCAAAGATGCCTTCGCTTAGGAGTCTCTGTCCTGCATTGGCTTGTTCACTTTCAAAAGCAAGTAAGATAGGCGTCCAGCGCCGCCATACTTCAACATCATCTCCCCAGCCGCCGCCGAATTGGCCGTCTATGGCTTGGCGTTCAGTCACCCAATAATCGATGATGCTCATTAGTTTTTCTAAGAGCTCCCGTTGATAGACTGCCCAGGTAGGTGCATCGGCTGGTTGTGTTTTATCAAAACTCCAGGGAACAAGTTCGCCGAGATACATTGGGATAACAGGATTGTTCGGGAATGATGTTTGCGCTTCCGTTAAAAGTTCAATGCCTTCTTCAAAATAAACTTCCGTAAGAAAGCCCATTTCCACTGCGTACCAGATAAGCATTCGGCCGCGATAAAACGCCCAAAGGGGATAGAGCGGAGAAGCTTTACGCACATCGGCCGGAAACTCAGAGTCTCCTGGCCAAGTGTTTTCTACAAAGAAGTCTGCAAGATACCCACCTTCAGCGGCCATTTCTTGGTCACCCGGCTGCCAATATTTTTCTCGGCCATTGGTCCATTTATCGATGAACAAAGTAAGCTCTTCCCATTCTGCGAATAGAATAGGGTCGCTTTGAACATCGCTTTCGATTGCTACAAGACCCTGGTAACGCAGGCTATCGGTCGCTGCATTTCCAATGTTGGTAATTTTCTCTTCGAGCGTGAGCTCTGTTTCGGTGGATGACGATGGATCGCCGTTGCAGCCATAGAGATAGGTGACCGCAAAAAAAATGCCTGTGTACAACAGGCATCCATGTGAGAGCTTTTGAAAGATCTGCATATTCATATTTCATACTGAGCCCAACGAACAATCAAGTGGTAAGTTGTAAGCCTTCCACTTGATTGGGTCGTTGAGTCGTATCGATTCTGGGGTCAATCAATCGTGACCGTGTCCAGCGTGGTCGTCGTCCTCACTGTGATCGCTGTGGTCGCCGCTCGCACCATGGTCGTCAGCCATACAGTGGACAAATTCCATGCCTTCATGGCCGCTTGAACAAGTTTGGCCTGCTTCGGGGCAATCTGCTGGCTCGCTCCAGGTGCCATCTTCAAGACAAGTTTGAACTTGATCGCCTGAGCATTGGAGTTCGCCGGCTGTGCAACCTGATTCGTCACCACAGCCATAAAGAAAGATAGCTGCCATGAAGGTTAACAAAAGTGTCGTAATTCTTAACATTTTAAACTCCTGTGTTTGAAAGCCAGGTGAATGAGCAATGCGGGCTTTCAAAATCTAAGCCGCTTATACTGGACCAGAGCCAAGAGACCAACACCTTCAAGTGTCCTAAAAAATTCAACTTTTTAGGATGATTGCGAATATGAGGACTCATAGGCGAGCGGGATCCTAAAAAGTTCTTTTATGTTCATTAAACATACATCAACCCACTTATGGGTGTTGATAACACATTAAGGCGGTGCGAGACTCATCTCCACAGAACAAACAGCAGCGTTAAGGCCATGCCTTGGGGGAGGAATGACTGCATACTGCTGGAGGTGAAATGGGTGCCCATCCTATTTCGAGTTCGTTGGTTTCGGTGATTGCACTTACACTTTGTGTGGGCTGCGCATCTGAAGACTTAAGTGTTTTAAATCCTGCAATCGCGGTTTGCCGCGGAGCCGATGGTGCGGCGTGCGGGGACAACTTTGAGCTTGGTGCTTTGGCCGTGGGTCGAACACATGAGCAAACTCTCTACATACGTAACGTGGGTGCCGGTTACCTTGATGTCCGTGACGTTTCGTTTATGGACGCATCGGGTGAGGTACTTGAATATCCTGCAAGTCTTGTGACCGGTGAGTCTGGAGAGCTGATTTTCTCGCTGGACATTGTTCCAGACATTCAACGCTTCGACATGCTGATCAACTCAAACGATCCCACGCATCCGCAGCTGGTTATTGAGCTGATGTACGATGGCGTGCAGTCAGACCTGGTCGCCTGTCCTGTGGATGATGGCACGATTCAAGAGAATGCTTGCGAGCCAAGTCTCTCTCTTGCTCTTAACAATGTTCGCCGGGCTGAAGCCCACGAAGTGAGCATTGCAATCGCCAATCAAGGAACGGCGTCTTATTTTCTCGACCATGTTGCATTGGAAAAAGATGAAAGTGTAACCGGTGAGTGGGTCAGTCTTACTTCCACCGCCGGCGGTGAAATGCCGGCCGGGCGAACTTATATTCTAACGTTTCGTTATACTCCCCAAGATGGTTCCGGCGATTCATTAACTTTGAAGTTCTTTGAAGAAGACCACAGTGAAGCAACGGTCGTTGTTACTTTAGAGGCAGACTCTATGGAAAACGAGCCACCGGTCGCTTTGCCCACGCTCTATGACACAACAACGGAGCAGCATACTTTCTTGATGGGGACTGAGCTTTGGTTTGATGGCCTTGGCTCTTTTGATCCTGAGGGAGATGAGCTGATTTATTCCTGGTCCGTTTTGAGTGCTCCGGCCGGGTCCATTGCGACTTTTAGCCATCCGCATGCGGCTTTAAGTGCGATTACGCTGGATGAGCGAGGCGCATATACATTGGAGCTGATGGTGCAAGATTCCATTGGGCAGCAAGATTCGGCGGTTGTTGAAGTTGTCGCTCGGTCTCAATACGCACTCGAAATTCAAGCAACTTGGCCAACGGGTATGGGTGACGTGGACCTGCACATGATGCCCATGGGCGATCCCCTTTTTGGCGCTTCCGACTGTCATTTTCAAAATGGTACAGCCGAGTGGGGTGACCCTGAGAGTGTCAGTGATAATCCATTCTTAATGTATGATACCCAAGGCGTGAACTTCGCTGATGAGTCCGTGGTTCTTGAAGAGCCGGCCAATGGCATCTACGGGATTTATGTTCATTATTTTGAGGCTCATTCTGCCAGTGCCATTCCTGTTAGCGTATCGGTTTGGGGTGAAGATGGTGCAACGCTACTGGGCGAGAACACCGCAGCTTTGGCGCAGCCATGTGACACCGTATGGATTGGCAGTATCTCATGGCCATCCGGTGTGTTTCAGCCAGGAGATCCAGCCTCTTTCGAGCATTGTTTTCAGGGAGGTAACCCATGATGAAATGGATGTACGTTTCTTTTGTTTGCTCTGTGCTCTTGATGACGGTTGGCTGCGGCGATCCGGGCGTACCTCAAGGAACTTCCACACCTATCACTACGGAGCCAGCAGGTGGGGACCCCATTGTTGATGATGGCCCGTGTACCAACGACTTAGATTGTCCTTTTGGCGAACGTTGCATCGAGGGCGTGTGTTTAGAAGAGCCCGGCGCTCAAGACCTTTCTGGTTGTACCGAAGACAGCGACTGCCCAGATGGCATGGTGTGTTCTGAGGAAACCGGTGCTTGCATTGACCCTGCAGATAATCCCGAGGTCACGGTGGAGCAAGAAGGTGAATGTGTTGATGGTCAAACCAGGCCCTGCGGAATTAAAGTAGGTGAATGTGACTATGGGGTTGAGACCTGTGTGGATGGCGCTTGGGGCGAGTGTGTTGGCGGGGTGGGACCCATTGAAGAGCTTTGCAACGGGCTGGATGATGATTGTGATGGAATCGTAGATCTCACTGAGTTGGACCAAGATGGTGATGGCTTTCGAGCCTGCGGCGGTGATTGTGATGATTCAGATCATGCTGTTTATCCCGATGCTCCCGAAGGCTGTGATGGCAAAGACAACGATTGTGATGAAGCGGTGGATGAAGGCGGCGATGAGTATTGTGACGATGACCTCTATTGTAACGGCTCGGAAAGTTGCGTCGCTGGCGCGTGCACCGGAGGCCAAGAGCCCGATTGCAGCGGTTTGGACACGCAGTGTTTAGAGGGCGTCTGTGATGAGGCCGTCGATGGTTGTGTAGAACAGGCCTTGCCCGATGGGGGAAGCTGCGACGATGGCGATTTGTGCAGCGTTGGCAGTGTATGCGTCCACGGAGAATGCGCTTTGGGAAGCCCGGTGGATTGTTCAGGATTGGACGATGCTTGTAATGCGGGCACCTGCAACCCAATCAACGGTGCCTGTGAAGCAAACCCCGTAGCCAATGGTACGGTTTGTGATGATGGAAGCTATTGCAGTGTGGGGGATGCTTGTATCGAAGGTGTGTGCACAGCTGGAGCACCGCGCGATTGCAGTGCTTTGGATGACAATTGCAACGAAGGTGTCTGCTTAGAAGCTACCGAAAGCTGCGAGGTAAGAGCATTGGCTGACAGTACGCCTTGCGACGATGGGCGCTATTGTACGGTGGCCGACAGTTGCAGCGCTGGTGTGTGTGGCGGGGAGCTACGAGACTGCTCAGGATCCAGTGGCAGTTGTGTGACCGGTGTTTGCAGCGAGCAAGCGGGTGCTTGCATTGGGGATCCTGTGGCCAATGGCACTGCCTGCGATGACGGTATTTTTTGTACCGATGGAGATCAGTGCATTGCGGGGAGCTGTGTCAGTGGTGGACCACTGGATTGCTCTGCGGTGACGGGCGGGGATGAATGTTACGATGGCGTCTGCGATGAATCGATGCTTTCCTGTATCGCCGTGGACAACAACACCTGTGATGCCTGTTTAACGGGAACGCCCACCGCGCTTGCTGGCGCCGATGTTGAAGTCGTTCCAAACACCTGGGTCTATTTCTCAGATGGGGGCTCTTCCGATCCCGAAGGACAATCTTTAAGTCACAGTTGGACCCTTGCGGAAAAACCAGAAGGCAGCAGTGCTGCACTGACCGGGGCTACAACATCTTCTCCCTATATGTTGGCGGACTTAGCGGGTGACTATCAGGTTTGTCTGACGGTCACAGATACAGACAGCTGCCCCTCGGAGCCTGATTGTTTGACTCTTACGGTGAAGCCGCAGGTATCACTGCACCTGGAGTTAACCTGGGATACAACTGGCAGTGATTTGGACTTGCATTATCGCGGCCCGGGCGGAACTTTTTATGATTCTTATCCCTTCTGTGGTTCAACCAGTTCTGATGTGTACTGGTGCAGCTCCAATCCGGATTGGGGCACGGCTGGTCCAGGAATTCCAGATGGTGATTCCAGCAACGACCCCATTTTGGATGTGGACAATGTCATCGGCTATGGTCCTGAGAATATCAATCAGCAAGTGCTCCTGAATTCGGCGCTTTACCAAACGGTGGGTGTACACTATTGGATGGACGCGGGAGGCGGCCTGACCAACGCGCGGGTCCGAATTTATGTGGACGGTGAACTTCAGCTCGAGGCGGTTCAGGCTATGTCTGGGCCTCAATTCTGGGAAGTTGCAGACATTGTGGTTTCCAACAGTGGAACCGATGTACAGATTACGCCGCTTAGTGGTCTAATCTACGATGTCTATGAGCCCAGCGGATATTAATGGTTAAGCCTTAGACCTGACTACTGCCACTGCAGACTTTGTGCTATACCTTCACCTGGTAGGTCCAAGACCAGTCTGGGGTACAAAATGGGTATGGCTTCAAAACTATGGATGCATGCAAAGATGCTGCGCTTTGATCGCCTCGCCTTCGAGGAGGGTGGCGAAGCACCCCATCTTTGTTTTGAGCAAGCCTGGATGCCAGAGCCAAATCATCTTGAGGCGTTTTTAGAGATTTGTCCTGGATGGCGATTTCCGAAGGTTTTGCCTCCTACCTATCCGCAGGTTGCCTTGGCTGAATTGCACTCGAAAATTCTTGCGAACCGGGCGTTTCCATTCAACCCCATGGGGATTGTGCATGTGAGCAATCAGATTCAGGTGCACAGACCCATTGCTATCTCAAACAATCAAGCCTTGGATGTTCAAGTTGAATTAACCAACTGGCAGCCCCATCGAAGGGGCCGCGTGTTTGATATTCGAACCGAGCTTGTTCACGAAGGTGCAAAGGTTTGGGAATCCGTGGCCACTGCATTGGTGATGCAAGATAAGAAGTCCTCGACGTCATCATCTAAGTCTGTGCCGACTGCCTTGGAACCGGGAGACGACCGAATTCATTTGTCAGAAGATTTAGGTCGTCGATACGCGCGCGTGGCGGGGGATTACAACCCGATTCATCAGCGCGCCTGGATGGCCAAGCCTTTTGGATTCAAGCGCGCCATCATTCACGGTATGTGGACCTTAGGCTGGGCCCTTCATGAGCCGGCTTCACGCCAAGAGCCTGGACCCTTGGCATGCACCGGCTATTTCAAGCGTCCGGTTTCCTTACCGGGAGAGATTTGGCGCAAGATCACCACTCGGGAGGAGGGCGGTTTTGATATTCAGGTCTTTAATGTTGGATCGCCCAAGGTCAGCCTTGAACTCTCACTTTCCGTTTAGCGTATATTGGCGTAATAAAAGTCTATCATGTCGATAAAGAATCCATTTGTTCCCGGTGATGTATCTGGTTTGACGCTGCACATGCGCAAGAAAATTTGGTCTTTGCAGGGCCGAATTGGACCCAGGCGGATCATGAAGCAACTTTTCCCCGCGCCCTCTGTCAGCTTCTTTGATGTGAAACAACATCCGGGGGTGCAAGGGTTTGTGGGGCTTACGGTCGATGATGCTTTTTGTTCTCCGGACCGAAACCCCTCGTCTATGCTTGAAGATGTACGCTCTCTTCTCAAGGAGCATGAAGCTAAGGCTACTTTTTTCGCGATGCTGCAAGGGTTTCGTTATGTGGAGCATCCCGCAGTGAAGAACCTCTTAAACGATGGCCATGAGATGGGTAACCACTGCGTGGCCGACAAGCCCTACCATAAGACATCCGAGTTTGGTTTTGAGGCCGCTCTTGAAAAAACCGGTGAAAGCATCGAGGCTCTTCAGGGTTTTCGAACCCCTTGGTTTCGAGCGCCCCACGGAAAACTAAGCCCTATTATGGAGCGGGTACTGGCGCGTCATGGTTTGATCAACATCATGGTCGATTGCTACGCCAATGATCCTTTCATTCCAGATGCTCAATATTTGGCCGACTTTATCCTGCGGTATGTAGAGGATGGTTCTATCGTGCTTTTGCATATGCCCGAGCGGGGCTTTCGAGAGTGGAACTTCAAGGCTCTGGAGCTTGTACTTGAGGGATTGAAGCTTAAAGGTTTGCAGCCGGTTACCATTTCTCAATTGCATGCGCGGGCAACCGGTTAGAACAACTCCACATTCTTTGTTTTCACCCTTCCGGCCACCTTTTTCTCTTGTTAGACTCCTACCCGAAGGAGAACGCCCATGTTCCATTTCCTTAAAAAGATAGTCTTTTTTTCCAGCCTGGGGGCATTGGCTGCATGTGGATCTGCTGAGTTAAGCGGTGAAATAGAGCAACCTGAATCCCCCTCGACTCCATCCTCACTGCCAGCGGATGTTGAGCTTTCTGATGCTGCGCCCATTGCAGATGGTGTCTATGAAGTTCGCGGACCACTGTGTGAGTCCACCCAGCGCACGCCGCTCTACGATGGTTTGCACGAGCCGGTGGAATGGCATGATTTCAATTTTCTCACACTTCGAACCAAGACCATTATGGGAGACCGTTGGTACGAGATTTATGAAGATGAAGATTGCCGCCTGGTGATTACGGGAGGCATTGCGGTCAATGAGGGCGGTATCTATCAAGAGACCAAAGAGCGGTCTCATTTCTGGAAGCCTGCTCGATGTTCATTTACGGCGTCGTATACACCGCCCGAAGCGACGGTCGGCTGACAGCGCCGAGACTCTCAGTTTGAGGGTCAATTCAACGATGATCCTTCCAGTATTCTTGGCACCGAGGTGGTGGAAGTCTGGAATCCATACCATGATGTTTTTGATGACAGTGAAGACACCAGCCCTGAAGAGGGATATCTCAATGTGGCTGAAAGCTACGAACTGACCACTCCTGAAGGTGTGGCCGGAGATTTTGGTTGTTCCGCAGGTGACCTTTTGTTCTTTAAATGGGAACTGGTTGGCGACGCTGTTATTCCCAATTAATCACGATGTCTCTCTCTAAAAGAGCCCTCCATTGGAGGGCTTTTTTTTTTGATCTGGATAAGTTTTCACCCTGGCCGCTCAGTTTTGTGATTGTTAGTTTTCAGCATCTGCTTGAGAGGGGAACTCAAGCATGTGTGCGACACAGCCATTGTCTCACTTTGAAAGGATACAACGCATGAAGAGGCCCAGCGCTTGCCCGGCGAGGTGCGTCTTGACGACCGCCCTAATTGTTTTTTCGGTTTTATCGACAGGTTGTTTTGGAGCGGGACCAATGCCGTCCAATGACTCATTCAATGAGGGGACGACTGATACAGGAGAGGTCTCGTCTGATGGCTCATCCAATGGCTCTGAACCCCAAGGGTGTGATGCATGTGGCGCGAATCAAGTTTGTGTTGATGATATTTGTTTGTGCGAAGAGGGTTTTCTTGATTGTGATGAAATGGCCGTCAATGGGTGCGAGACCGAAGGAGAATGTGTTTGTGAGCTGGGTGAGCAGCGGCCTTGTTACCATGGTCCAGAAGCAACTCAAGGCATAGGTGCTTGCGTAGGGGGTGTAGAAACCTGTCAGGGCAATGGTTGGAGTTATTGCGTGGGTCAAGTTCTGCCGCAGCAAGAATCTTGTGACGTGAACGAGATTGACGACGATTGTGATGGTCAAGTTGATGAGTCGCAAGATCTTGATGGAGATGGATTTACCGTTTGCGACGGTGACTGTTGCGATGACCCGAATGGACACTGCGCCCAAGTTGCTGCCTTGGTCAATCCAGGTGCATACGATGTCGCTGGTAATGACCTCGATGATGATTGCGATGGTGAAATTGATAATGAGCCCCCTCGAGATTGCAGCGATTTGATGATCACTCAAGCGGTAACCGGGGACGACTTGGTGATGGCCATGGACTTGTGTCAGTTCACAGATGGGCACCCGCATATCTGGGGAGTGGTGAATACTCAGCTGACTCAGGCTAATGGTGATGGTGTGCCCAATGATGTCCAATCGGCCGTGCTTGAGGGGTTAGGCCAGGGGGTGCTGCCCCCGAAAGAAAATGCTACATTGGCTGTGATCTCGTCGGGTGATGCACGTGGAGTAGGTGACCCGGGTTATACTGCGACCATGAGCGATGGTTTTCAGGAGAATACCGGTCCGGTGGATTACTTAGAAGCACACGATTACGCCTTGGAGACCACGGCTGCGTGTCCCACCACGAACCCGGCATTTCACGATACTGTGCAGTTGAAAACGAGGATTCGTGTTCCAACCAATGCACAGGGTATTAAATTCCAGTTTCGATTTTTTACCTACGAATTCCCGCTTTATCTTTGCACCGAGTTCAACGATTTCTTTGTGGCTTTGCTGGATAGCAACCACCCCAGTATTCCCGAAGACAAAAACATATCTTTTGATGCTGCAGGAAACCCTGTTTCCATAAACAATGCGTTCTTTACCACCTGCGAGCCTTTGATTTGTGGCAACCCCGCAACATCATACATTTTGGCGCCCGATTCGGACCAAGATGGCTGTGCGGATGCCTTAGAGTGCAATCCTGAAACCAACCGCTGCGAAACATCCCTGGGTGCTTGTCCCGATGGTTCTGCCGAGTTGGCAGCCTTTACTGAAAATATAGGGAATGCCGGAGCAACAGCTTGGCTCACTACGACCGCGCCAGTGATTCCGGGCGAGGAAATCAGCTTAAGTTTTCATATCTGGGACACCGGAGATTATATGTACGATTCACTGGTGGTCATTGATAACTTTCAATGGCTCTTGGAGCCGACAGAATTGGTTACCAAAAATTAGTCTAGAGCGTTGCAATCTTCCAAGGCAGAGATTAAGCCCAGAGGGCTATGCGTGAGGGACAACCCTATACATTTGAACCCATCGGGTATTTAAAGAGCTGCTTTGAAACCCGTAATGGAACGCCTCGGCAGGCCGGCTTGGCCCCCGCAGCTCCCGCAACCCTAAAGCTGACCACCAGCCAACTGAACAATCCTGCTTTTAGCCTGGAGGGCTTGGCCGATTTTTCTCACGTCTGGCTGGTTTTTGTATTTCACCTAGATCGCCACGCGCAGCAGTCTCTTGGAGATGAACCAGCCTCCAGTACCGTGAAAAGCAAAATAGCCCCGCCCCGATTGAAGGGCGAGAAGCTTGGTTTGTTTGCTACGCGAAGTCCCCATCGGCCAGTGCCGATTGGTTTGAGTCTTGTAAAACTTGTGCGGGTTGAAGACGATACCTTAACTTTGGAAGGTGTTGATCTTGTGAACGGCACCCCGGTACTGGATGTGAAACCGTTTATCCCCACATGGGATGAGCCCACCCAGCTAAGGGAAGATTATGATGCCCATCGCAGCTGCGTTAAGCTTCCAACCTGGGCAAAAACTCCTTCAATTTATGAGCATGAACTCAAGGTTGGGTTGACGCTGCGGGCAGCTAAACATCTAAAGGATATCTTCGGGGGTGGGCGACCAGAAAGCGCATTGCTCAAAAGTCAGGGCCATTTTATGGAAGTGTTGGGGCAGCTTCTAGCGGCGGAGCCTCGCTCTCGATACCGGCGCGACCGGTGCAGCGATCGACTTTATTTTATTGAACTTGATGGGCTTCATGTAACGGCGTGGTTTGACGAAGAGGATAACCAGGATGTTGCTGAAGTTTTACGAATTTCAAAAAGAGGGCCCCAGGGATGAAGCGCTATTCACCTGCTTATGAAAGAAATCGTGAACCAATTTTAGAATTCCTAAGTCCTGTTCTTGATAACCACCAAATGGTCTTGGAAATTGGAAGTGGGCCAGGTCA
>CAZZDT010000016.1:0-13731 GCA_964652435.1 uncultured Bdellovibrionales bacterium | reverse complement strand
CACCTTAAATTGATACTTCGGCGGCAAAAGCAAAATGGTTTCAGTTTCCTCGTTATGATGTCGAATTGCTTTTAGGGTTTCCAGAACGTCCGGCAGCTCAAAGTCTAAGATGTATAAGTCTGAATCCACCAAACCATCGGGAGCAGCGTCATCCGCGGGGACTGTAGCCTCCACAACTTCAAAGTTGCCAGCAAGCGCTTCTACAACCGAGCCAAAAACCTCGGGATTTGAGTGCACCATTTGAATCTTGGTCATCAACCAATACCCCCACTAGAATCGAAACCACTAAACAATTAGACTGCCAAGCTTGGGAGGTCGTGTCCAATCAACAATCATTTAACTCCCACTGTAGCGACATCTCCTATCTCAACCTACAAAGGCTTAATCCGCCTGGATCACGAGGCTTTTTGATTCTACTCGGGTGGGAGGGTGCTTGAAGCTACCTCCAAGATAGCCCATATTTTTCCTCAATGATCTTCACGAATCAAAACAAAGACCTGCTCACCTTGGCGAGGTGGCTCGGGCCTTGGGCCAGTGAAGCGGCGGTTCCAAGCGGCATTTCCCGCCAAGAGCACCATCACTGCATCCCAAAAACAGACCAAAAGGTTAAAGTGTGGACTTACTTGGATCCATCTCGCCCTCCAAGTGGCGCATACCTTTTGGGTCCAGGTCTACACTTTAAAGGCGCCGAACATGAAGGCTTAGATCGATTCGCGCGGATACTGGCCAAGGCAGGTCATCTGGTTGTTTCTCCATTTATTCCTGACTACTCCGATATGCATATTCAACCGGATACACACCTACCCTTTCTTGGAGCTTTCGACGGTCTCTTGAAACATGAACACATGCCAAGGCAAATCAAACCCGGGGTCTTCAGCATCTCCTTTGGGTCCTGGCTGGCCATGAAGCTGGCAACATGCACTGACCGGAGCCATAAGCTTGGCGCCTCTGTTATCTTTGGGGGCTATGGCAATTTCCGCGAAGCCGTCGATTTTGCAATCACCGGTCAAATAGACGGGAAGCCCTATACCCATCACGACCCGCGCAATGTGCCAGCCATCTATATGCATATCGCAGATACTTTCGGACTCGACGAATCGGTTCTCAAATACGCATGGCTTAAGTTCATGCAAGAAACTTGGCAAATCGACTCCATGCGCACCCAAGCCGCCTGCAATGCCAAAGCAAAAGAACTGGCAAAAGAAATACCCAAAGATTTTCATGAAACCTTCTTAGAAGGATGCGGCGTGATTCCAGGGGCTGCTCAACGAATACGTGAGACTCTGGCCGACGAGAGCTACGACTATCTCGACACCCGCTCGGATTTTCGAAACATCAAGTGTCCTATTTTGATAATGCACGGGACCGACGACGATGTCATTCCTTACACCCAGCTTGAAACACTTTCAAAAGCTCTTCCCAGACACGTTCATCAAGAGAGGTATCTCACGGGACTCTACGGTCACAGCAGCCAGGATGGTCAGGCAAAAAGCGCGCTTATCAAAGCCGCCTACAAAGAGCTCAGAACAATGAAAAATATGCTGGCAGCAATCTATCGCGGTGGGAGGATGCCTCTTTGAGGTTACTGGATACTAAGTTCAACCAAGGAATACTCGTTATCACCATGGTTATCGACATGGTAAACAATCTGAGCGCCTTCAGGATAATCTCGAAGAGCTTCTACACGAACAACATCCAGCCCACTTGGAAATGGTATAGGGAACTGCTCACTCCAAATCAGATCACCATCGATTAGCAAGACCACCGTCGCTTTTGCCCCTAAAGGTGCAGTGAGCGTAGAATGCCAAAATCGGATATAGAATTCTTCGCCCTCGTCAATTGAACTCAACGCTGGTTGCTGCACAGTCGAATAAGAGCAGTACTGCGTGTAAATGGAATAAACCATTTCACCGCCCAATAGTTCGGCGACCGTTCCTAGCTCCGTATCACACTCCAAATCTTCTGGCGGAGCATCGTAGTAATCGCTGGGAATCGATTCTTGGGTCCATTTAAAATGGTCGATCAAGCTTCGTTTTCCTCTCGGTGCAGGCTCTCCACAAGCACTCCCAAGAAAACAAAACAGCACAAGACTACAAAACGTGTTTATGAAACCCCATCGCAACATACTGGAGATCTACCAGAAATCTTCTAGGCTCGCCATATTAGGTAATGGAGGCGTACGCCCCCGATGGTGTTGGGATTTTATCGGGGCTTCCCAAAGGTAGAATCACTCGAAAGGATGTACCAACGCCAAGTTGGCTCTGGCATAGAATCTGACCGCCGAGAGCATCGACGAGTCCCTTAACAATAGAGAGACCGACGCCTACACTGGACTCATTCGCGGTTGGTCGTGAAGAAATTCGGGCAAAAGGCTTATAGAGTTTCGTGAGGTCTTCCGGTGTCATTCCCTGCCCCTCGTCTCGAACCACAAATTCTACATCTTCTTCAGACGAAAAGATCTCAAAGTATACACGAGAGCCCCGAGCAGAATACTTGATGGCATTGGAAACGAGATTCTCTAGAATCTGTCGTAGCATCAATACATCTGTCCAAAAACCAACTGGTCTCTCCGGCATCGTGCATTCTAACTGAATGTGTTTTTCCCGGGCACGCCCATAAAATTCATCCAAAACAGTTTGGTGAATCATACCGGTGTCCAGAGCCACAGGCCGGGGCACCATTTGTCCCGTTTCCAGCTTGTTCAGATCTAAGAGACTCTCAAGCAGCTCACGCATATGATCTGCGGACTTTAGAATAAGCTCCAGGGCTTCTTGCTGACTGATAACCGTGTTGGACTCTTGTTCTAACGCGAGTCGTGCAAGACCGGTCATTTCACTTAAAGGTCCCCGCAAATCATGAGCGGTCATCCGCAAGAGCTCCGATTTAACCCGATCGCTCTCAGCGGACTCAGCGGCTGATTTTTCAGCGCAAAGCAAAGCCGCATCGGCACGCCGCTTAGAACGCGCAACACTCTTTAATGATTTGCGAGCCTGATCTCTGGCCACACGCATGGCTGCGTTCACTCGAGTTAATCGCTTTAAAGCAGCAATTCGCAGAGATTCCGTGTACAAAAAAGCACTCAGCAAAACGATAAGCATAGCCGTTATGGTCGTAAGATTGTTGATTCGAACGTTTTTCGCATCGTCTGGTAAATCAACCGCCCATCCATGCATGGTTAACCACCATTGTCCGGCGACAATCGCCATCGCGACACCGGTCCAGGCAATGGCACCGCGAGAGCCTGTAACACTGCCAGCAATAAAGGGCAGAGGAACCACCCACCACAAAACAGGTGAAGTCCAACCTCCGGTAAATGAAGAAACCATCAAGACGGTTGTGCTGTAATGCAAGAGAGATACGAACGCGGCCACATTCAAAGAGCCTGTAAGCCGCATCAAAAAGGGAGCAACTGCAGTGATTGCACCCCACCACAAAACCGGACCAATCAAATGTTCCCAGCCCAGCCATGCGTAAACCGTCCAAGCAATGGGAACCATCGGAACAAAGAGCCAAGAAAATGCCACCACCACCCGGGCTCGGCGTAAAAGTTCTTCATCGCCTTCGCGTAAATGGGTCGGCACAAACCAATCAACAGACAGTCGGGTCAAATGCAGAAGCATCTGCGGTTTTCGGCTCGTAGGTGTTTGCAACATAATTATTAAACTCAAATTAAAAGTTAGATGAGCGAATACAAACCGGCCCACGCCTGGATGGAAGCACACAGCGTGCCAACTTAACCGCGGCGAGGAAGCAAAAAAGCGTCATAATAACAGACACTTAAAGAGCTTCAGAATACCTTCACCAGAGGGTGACCGGTAATTAACCAAATTATTGGATTGATCAGCCAGAATATCGGTCTCACAAGCCAATCTTCAGTTTTTCCAGCAAATATAAGAGCGCCGCAGGAGTCGAGCTTGCGTATATCCAACGAGGCCATTCAGCCCAGCCCAATGCTTCCCGGTCTCAGTGAACGGAATAAAAGAAGAAAATAATCATTTAATTCAGGTATTTATCAACCAAGTCCCGCAAGGGGGCTTTCATCGATCTCGCGTATTCGGTTAGAGTCGAGCAACTAGTTATGACTCAAATACTTGAAGAAAAAATAACCTTCGTCGTTCAAAACGCTTTCTCAACTGTTTTGGAAACCGAAGTTTTATCCAATCCAGCGGCCATGGTTCTCGCAAGAGGTGAGCCATACATTACCGCATCCATTCAAATCACCGGCGCATGGAAGGGTGTTGTATCCGTTCATGTTCCATTTGAACTGGGTGAGGAAATTGCTGCCATTATGTTTGAAGACGAGATCGACTTCATCAACACCGAAGACCTTGAAGATGCCATGGGTGAAATCACCAACATCATTTCAGGGAGTTTCAAATCCATGCTCGAAGGTATTTGCCACTTGGGACTTCCCATTGTAACGCGCGGTACAGATTACACCGTTCGTTTTCCTGGAGGAACCACCAAGGTAGACGTGGGATTTGAATGCGACGACTACTGCTTTCACGTATCGCTGATTCAAGCTGATCAAGAATAGCGTACAGCCCGACCTATAAAATAAGCTTCTTCAACGGCTCATCTTTTCGATCCAAGTAGTGAATCGAGCGAATTCGCCTGATGGTACGCGACTTACCACGAATCAGTAATGTTTCGCTGGTAGCGATAGTTCCATCGCGGGTAATGCCCTCTAAGAGGTCACCCTTCGTAATGCCCGTAGCAGCAAAAATAACATTATCATTGCGAGCCATATCCGCCATTTTCAAAATGCGACCGGCCTCAATGCCCATTTCAGCGCATCGTTCCAATTCTTTCTCGCCAGCTTCGCGATTCTCTGGCGTATCGCCTTTGACTTCATGACGCGGTAGCAAGCGGGCTTGCATATCTCCATCTAACGCGCGAATCACCGCAGCACTGATCACACCCTCCGGTGCACCACCAATGCCGTAGAGCACATCTACTTCACTGTCAGGCATACAAGTAAGAATCGACGCCGCTACATCCCCGTCAGGAATAGCAAAGACCCGTACACCCAGTTTTTGCATCTCGGCAATCACTGCGTCGTGGCGTGGCTTCGCCAAAGTGATAGCAGTCAAACGCTCCAATGGTTTGTTCATAGCCTTTGCGGTTGCCCGTAAATTCTCTTCGAGAGATTTCTCTAGATCGATAGCTCCCCGCGCACCCGGTCCCACAATCAATTTTTCCATGTACATGTCGGGTGCTTTTAAGAATGAACCCTGCTCACCTACTGCCAACACAGCGATCGCATTAGGCTGCCCCATGGCAGTCATGCGCGTTCCCTCAATTGGGTCGACCGCAATATCAACTGCATCGCCATTACCCGTCCCGACCTTTTCACCAATGTAGAGCATCGGAGCATCATCAATTTCACCTTCACCGATAACAATCTCGCCATCGATGTTGATGCCATTGAGGAAAAAGCGCATGGCTTCAACCGCCGCACCATCGGCAACATTCTTGTCTCCACGACCAAGCCATTTATACCCTGCCAGGGCTGCCGCTTCGGTAACCCGTGAGAACTCAATTGCTAACTCTCGTCTCATGACTCGACCTCTTTGGTTAAAAGACAGACGGCGAATAACACTCACATGCCTGAATGTCATGATGAATAATATCTTTGGAAATCAGCAAGTTAGGTCAAAGGCAGTCAGAAAAGCCGATGAACTCAAGCCTACAAAGTGTTGGCAATGAATACAAAGACGCTATTCGTCTTTATTCGCAACTCCAGAAGTACCCAGCTCAGAAGAGCCACTGACAACCTTGGCGGCGCCTCGCTTGGGTCCTTTGGCCGCAACCGCAGGCTGAGCCTCTAAACCATGTAAGGTATGCTCTAAATCCATGGGCACCGGTGGAGCCAGGTGTGCATCACCGGTCACCTGATCTGTAAGGCGCTGGGGCGTACTTGGAGTTGGTCCTACGTCTCGCTTGGCTGAACCAAAGAGTCTAACGAAATCACGGGGACCAAAATCCACCGATGACATGTGTGTCACCAAGTTATCAACACCATGTGAGCCGGTGGCTACCCGCAGCTTCTCAGCCAAAGCACCCACGGATACACGGTCGCCTTCTTCACGATGAACCGCCTTCGCAATATTCATCGGCGTCAGATCACCGGCCACCTGATAGGCCTTGGAATTTATTGAAAATGAAGCCACGGTCTACCTCTTATTACATATTCAAATTGCGGTTGTATCTGGCCGTTCGGTAACCCATTTCGACCCGGCGCTTATCTACAGAATAAGCACCACTCCAAAGTGGAATCACCGCATCGTTCCAGGTCTGGTCAGATAAGAATCTCTCACCGTCAGCTAAGGTCACTTCACACCAAATATGAAATCCACGAAAATCATTGCCGCTTGTATTGGCTGCACCTGAGGCCAGGCGTGAATCAATTCCAGCCTTCTGAAGAAGCAAATGCTCCAAGATACACTGATGGCGACAAACGCCCCGCTCAATCTTTAGAAGATCACCCAAAGAAAAGCGGCCAAAACCATCCACCAACTCGTGATAGCGTTTTGCTTCGTCGTCTGGATTGCTGTCCTTTGAACGCGGATAAATCATAGCATCGGCGGTGTACTTCATAAGTGCCTTGATGCATGCCTTCTGTGCCTTCGCCAGCTCCGTTGCATTCATGGTGCTGACTTTTCCTGGTGGTAGGTACCGATTGATAATCGGCTCTGACTTATCCAGAAATGACTTCAACGCCGCATCTGTCTCGATGTTGATGTTCACATCTGAAAAGTAATCCATACTTGGCTCAAACCAGTGCGGATTGTTCGCTTTACGAATGGTTCTTAAGTCAACGGTATCTTCTTTCGCTTCACCCGATGGCGTTGTGTAGCTAACAGTGTACATGCCGTTGCCGGTAAACCCAGTGATGGTACCTTCTAAGAGCTTGGAGCGTGTTTTAAACTCTTCACCCTCTTCATGGGCTTCCTCTACATCTCTATCCGTAAATGGGAAATCAATCTTATCGCCAACACCATAGGAGTGCTGAAGAGGTGCCCGGTAAGCATCCACAGTTTCCGGAATCACAATATTCACTTCACCTTCAGTGCCGATGGTCGCTTCAAAAACAGGCTTGTAATAGGGAGTATATTTCTCAAGCTTTCCGTCAGAACCCTGCGCAAAACGCTTAACGGTTTCATCACCATCTTTCACACAGTAAATAAACTGTTCATGGTCTCCGTCACGGGCGGTGTATTCAACGACAATTTGATTGTCAGGAAATTTATCCCGCAGCTCAGCTACCGGCCCTTCACCTCGAAGAGTTTGCTCGCCCACAACATCCAAAATCTCAACGGCTTCTTTGGCGCGGTACCCAAAACGCTCCTGCATCCAGCCATAACGTAAATCTTCGGTGCTAACCGCGGCACTCACCTTTAAGGCGACCGCATCATAAAATCCGGCCAATGATTCTTTTTGGCCGTTCACTGAAGCAAGCGGCAGCTCTTTTCCTTGAACAGTATAACTTGCAATTCGCTCAAGCTTGTTGAAATCGAAAAATGACTTATCCGCCCAGTTGGCCTTGTAGTCCACAATGATTTTCTCAAGCATGGCCGCGCTATCACCTTTGATAGCGCCCTCGTTTGCTTTGCCCACGACCTGAACGGCACGAGCGATATTGTCCACACTCATACTTGAGCGCATGTTGTTGCTTAAGGTATCTCGAAGAAATGCCGCCACTTCCGTAGAGAGTTTTACGTCTCCCCAAACCGGTTCACGACCACTGAGTCCCTGAATCACTGGGCTCACTTTGTTTTTGAGTTCAGAAGCCTCTTTGCGTAAATCACTTCGCAAATCATCATAACCAAGTTTGCCATCCTTGCTGGCTTCAATCTGGTCCTGATAAGGCTGTGCCATTTTGCGAAACAATTCGAAAGACGCTGGTGCCATCACACCATCTGCAGTCGTCGGAAGCATCGATCGCGATTCTTCTAAACAGCGGACCATCTCATCCACACTGCGGTCGTTACGAACCGAAGGCAAAATCGTTTTTACGAACTCGGCTTGCTCGGCACTCAGCTTAAACCCCTTGAGGTTTGGTTCAGCTGCATCCAGATCATCAATAACGGCTTTCACCGCTTTTTCACTGCTTACGGCCGCCACAAGCTTAGGTGCGTTCTTGTTGAATGTGCCGAAAACATAAACAACCTGGGGATATCTCTCCACGTAGCTCTCAAGCTCATCGCGCATCAAATCGAACTCTTCACCCACCCAATGCTGATTCCAACCGGGGTTCAATGCGTCCCACTCTTTCATCCCGGCCAAAATGTTATCAACACCAGCTTGATTCTTTGCAAAACAGATAGCACCTAAACCGAACTCTGCGGCTCGGCCTTTAATGGTCGTCCAACCCGCTTTGGACTCTTCGTTGATCATTGAGTCAAAAGCCGCCAGTACTTCATCACCGCTCTCAGGAAACTCAAAAGCGTTCAGTGTTGCTTTCGATTCTTCAGACAATTTCTCTCCGTCCCCTAAGGCACGCTTAGCCATCATTTTTTGAAGCGGAGTAGAAAGTTGTGGCAGCAATGCCAAGAGACTTTCAGATTGCTCAGCACTCAAGCTTTCTTTATTGGCCGCCAAAGCAGACAAGGCTGCGCCCATGGCTTGATGACGACGAAACTTACCGGGTGAATCATCGGAGACTTCAAGCGCCGTCTTCAATTGACTCAAGAGTGTATCCGCCAATTTCGACTTGGCTTCGGGAGCTTGCTCATCGTTCTTGACCGTCAGACCCTCGGGGCGACTCAAAGCCCAGAGTGCGCTCATCAACGTATCTCCAGGAGCCGCTAAGTCCATGACTGGTTTTCTGCCTCCAACCGATACACTGCCATCGTCAGAAACAACGACTTCTTTGCCGGTCAACGCTTTCGCCGCAGCCGCCACCGGCTTCTCTGCACCACGCTCACGCAAACGCTCAACATAACCGGCCTCACCGGCAGGCACGTCTAAACCAGAGCCTGATTCTGATTCGAGGGTACCCATGAGCTGATTGATGACTTCCTTACGCTCCGGTGTCGAAACATCGAGTCCATCGTTTGCTTGGCCAATGACCTGACTCAACGCTTCAACCACTTCGTTAACCTCTGCCTTAGAGATTCCACCTTCTCGAATGGTACTCAGAAGGGTTTTTGCCTCATCGGAGGTCATCTGCTTGTCTGCCAAAAGGGCATCAAGAGAGCGGCGAATGGTCGTTGGTGAATTGGATACAGGCATCGAACAATCCTTTATTTGAACCTACCCATGATCGAGTAGATACACGTGTACGTCTGGATTATCGGTGATCGGGCTAGATTGTTGCTAGAATTTCAAAAACGCATTCAAGCTTCTAATTCCAAGAAAATCTCAAGAAAACGCACCGCGTCATGCGCCTTATTCATTATAAACTCCCATTATAATTGAACTTTATACATTACCGAGAGGTAAAAATGCTAAAATTGACGAGATAGCGGCCCCACCTACTCGCATTTGGTTTTAAGATCCTGTTAATGTTTTTCTCAGATCAAGATCGT
Organism: uncultured Bdellovibrionales bacterium; assembly: GCA_964652435.1. Lineage (GTDB taxonomy): Bacteria > Myxococcota > XYA12-FULL-58-9 > XYA12-FULL-58-9 > JABJBS01 > JABJBS01. The sequence continues at coordinate 4,198 of CAZZDT010000016.1, read as the reverse complement.
GCTTCGTTCGGAAGGCCGAACAGAGCGAAACTCTAAAAAGCGCGACGAAACAGGAGCTTAGCTTTGAAGACGCTTGAACGCCGCCTGGGTCTTTGGTCGGTGGTAACCATCAGTCTCAGTGCGTTGTTGGGAGGCATTTTTGTCCTGCCCGGTATCGCCATTGGTAAGACAGGTAGCTCGGCATGGGTGGCATACTTGGTCGTTGCCGCTTGCATCATCTCGCCTGCCCTTTCGAAAGCCGAACTTTCAACCGCCATGCCTCACTCCGGCGGTACCTATAACTTTGTGAACAAAGCCTTCGGCCCGTTGATTGGTACCGTTATGGGCATTGGCCTTTGGGCTTCATTGATGCTCAAGAGCGCTTTTGCCATGATTGGTTTTGCCGCTTACCTGCAAGTGCTCGGCAGCGGAATCCCACTCAAACCCATCGCCATTGGTTGCTTGATTTTAATCACCATTCTGAATTTAGGCGGCGTCAAAAAAGTCAGTCAGGCTCAGGCCTATATCCTTGCCATCAGCCTTGCTGTTTTAGGAATGCTCGTCGTTGGCTCCATTCCCAACCTAAATACCGAGGCCCACGGAACCTTTATCACCCATGGTCCTAAAGGATTTATCGAAACCGTTGCGTTTCTCTTTGTCTCTTATGCGGGCGTTACCAAGGTGGCCGCCATTGCGGGTGAAGTAAAAGACCCCGGTAAGAACTTACCCAGAGCCATCATGCTCGCCATTGCTCTCGTGACCCCCATTTACTGCGTGGTGACCTTTGTCATTGCCGGAACCATCGACCACCAATTCTTGGCAACCGATGACCGGCCTATTTTCACCCTGGGCCTAGAACTCGGTGGCCAGACCGTCGGCATCGTCGTTGCCGTGGTGGCCATCTTAACGCTTACGGCGATGGCCAACGCAGGCTTGCTGGCATCTTCGCGCTTTCCATTTGCCATGAGCCGCGATGAGCTGCTGCCTAAGGTCTTTGCCTACGTCAATCGTAAATCCCATACACCCACTTGGTGCATTATCTTCACCGCTACGGCTATGGCTGTTTTCATTCTCGGGGTTGAGATTGAAGCCATCATCAAACTGGCCAGTGCCTTTAAGATTCTAGCGTTTATGGCCAATGAACTCTCACTGATTGTTCTGCGAACATCCGCTCCACAGTGGTACAAGCCAAGTTACCGCGCACCGTTCTTCCCTTGGTTGCAAAGCGCCGCAGCACTCTTATGTTTGGGCCTCTTAATCGCCATGGGCAAACCCGCATTACTCACTGTAGCCAGCGTGTGTATCTTAGGTGTAACCGTTTACTTTTTCTACGGAAGAAAGCGCAGCCAAAACCTCGGTATGCTGCGCAAGATGGGTAGAAGATTCGATTTGGCCCCTCTTCCAGAGGGCGCTCACGAAATTGAAAAAGTCATTCCTCAAAGCGCTGCCGCTTGTACAGCCTTAATCGGTGAAGAGCGCAACGTGGAAATGCTGACCCAAGTGAGCCACGCACTCGTGAACCGAAAACGCGTTGAAGTGGTTCACATCACAGAGATTCCAGATCAAGTTGCCCTGGATGAAATGCTCGACGAAGATCCTCAGCTTATTTCATTGCGTCGCCGCGTCTTAGGCATGCGTGAAATGGCTAAGGTAGACGTTCGATTCGACGCCATGGTTTCCCACGATGTTGTAGCAACGGTGCACAACCTATCAAGCCGCCTGCACTGCGAGTGGTTGGTGATGAGTTGGAAACCTTACCACTTCATCAACCCTCTTGGCTGGCTCTACAACCACCTTCCTAACGACCTGGCCATCTTTAAGGATGCAGGCATTCGGTATATTCGCCGCATCCTCGTGGTTACAGATCCAAGCCCGATGGATACGGTGGTAGCGGAAGCCGCCAGTGACCTTGGTAAATATTACCGGGCTACAGTTACGTTTACGCATTTTGTTCGTACCGATGCACCTCGCGTGGAATCTCAACAAAGCCTTGCCTATCTTCAAGACATCCAAGGTCTCTGCGATTACAAGAGCGAGGTTCTCTTGCTGCGCGGCAGTACAGAATTAGAAGCCATCAGCAACGCATCTAAGGGCTACGATTTGATGGTAGTGGGTGCGCGGCCTCATAACTCACTTCGCAATATCTTTTTGAAATCCAGTGAAGACTTGTTGGTCGACCGCTCTATCTGCTCAGCGCTGCTGCTCAAGTCGCCTCGCGTTGGACCTCGAGTTGCCCAAGAGCCTATCCCGCTCGTTGCCCTTGATAATTATGTTCAGCCTGAGCTTGTTTCCGTTCATGAGCAAGTGGAAAACAAAGACCAACTCTTCACCAATTTTGCCAAGCAGTTCACTAAATTTCGCCAAGGCATCGACAGCCACGACATTTTCCTCGGCTTGCAGCGGCGCGAAGCAGCTCAAAACACCGGCGTGTGCCACGGCGTAGCCATGCCGCATGCAACCCTTACCAATCTGGACCGCACCTATCTCATGGTGCAGCGCCTAGACAAAGCACTGGACTACGATGCACCGGATAACGAACCGGTCGATCTGGTCTTTGCCACTTTAGGACCCCCTACAGACCGCCAGCTCCATTTGGTTTTGTTAGCGCAAATTTCCAAGCTGATTCTGGAAACCTCCATTCTCGATAAAATTCGAGGAGCTCAGAGCGCTGACGAAATCGTTCAGACCTTGAAAGAAGCCTTAAAAAGCAACGCCTAGATGCCTCTAAGGCCTTGTCACAGCTAAGAATTTCTTAAAGCGAGCCTCGTCTCGTGAACATCCCAGCTTTTTTACGCAACCTCTCCCTCATTTCATCGATAACTCTTCTGAACAACAAATCGAACGTTTGCCTCAGGAGAGAGCCATGCCAACCATCTTAGAAACTGCCAATGCCGGTCGAATTTCCGCAGCCATGACCGAAGCCGCCCGCGATGCCATCGCCAACAACAACGGCGTATTTTCGGCCGCCGCCTACGAACGCATCGCAAGCGACGCTCTCAGTGCAAACAGCAACCTAAGTGATATCGAGCGTGCCAGTCTTACGCAGCCGCGTGAATACCTGGTAGCCGCCGGCATTGATGTAGATGCTCTTCATTTTGAGCCAGCCATCGTGGAGCGCGCCAAAGCATTTATCACTGGAGAAGGCACCACGCCTCTCACAGGACTCTCTACCAGCGTTGAAGCACCAAGCATCGAATCACTGATGACCAAGTTCAATCGTATGATGGAAGCCGGCAAAGACCTTGGCACCTACAGCGACTGGAGTGTGAAGACACCCGGTGCAGATGTAAAATTCTCCACCACCGCTTCGGGACGCGATTGGCCGGCTCTGGTTTTGGATACCCGAACCTTCGAAGATCCAAACCCTGTGCGAAACATCGTCAAAGAAAACCAAGCAGCATTCGAAGCAGTTACCAACCTCGAAGAATTCCAAGGTGCCATCGATGCCATTTTGGGATCTGAAAACGAGTACTTTTCCGCCAGCGACCTCAACGATGGTTCCGCCAACCTCAAGTACGGTGTTGCCAACATTCGCCGCAAAGCATTTGTATCGGCGCTTCGTTCAGCGGCCGTCGATGCATCCAACATCACCGGTGCTGACCGAGCCCGTGCCCGCGGCGTGATTGAAGGTGTTTCCATCAAAATGGCCACCAACATCGATTACCAAATGGAAGTTGGAAGCCACACCAACTACTGGCCCTACTGGGCAAACTATGCGGCGCCTCTAGAGAAAATGCTTGGACAAGAAGAGGTAGGCAGTGCCGGTTATCACCAAATCAAGAATCGGTTAAACGATATCTACCGACGTAAAACCCACAATGACTCTTGGCGCCGTGAAGTGAATGAGCGCAACTTTGAATCATCCGTGAAAATGAGCTTGGTCTACAGCCCCAACTTCACCATTGGTTCGGGTCATCGTGTGTCTCAAACCGAAGACAGCACAACCTTCAATCCAAGCTACGAATTGGTAAGCATCAACAAAGATGGCCTGCCAGAGGAATTCTCTGAATATGCTGGCCTTCAGGTTTACCGAGACACCGACGCCAACAAAACGCTGCGGGTTGACTTCATGGGCAAAGGTGATTCTAAAGCAGAAGTTTTTGCGCGTACGGTTACTGGGAAGAAAATTCCAGATGCACTCAAAGACCACTTAACCATACGCCCTTTAACCAAAGATGACGCTGACTCATTCACCCTGCGCAAGTTTCAAAAAGGTGAA
>CAZZDT010000015.1:0-13850 GCA_964652435.1 uncultured Bdellovibrionales bacterium | reverse complement strand
CAGCGGCTCTCAAGGCCTTGGAAAACCTTGCGGTGGTTGCTGATGATGAAGCACAGCGCCAAGTTCACCTATACCGCATGGCAGATTTGGCCATTAAGAAAGCCTCGGACCCGGCAGCGGTTGAGCGAGCCATTGAGCTTAGCCACTCACCTGCTGAGCTTATCGAGAAATACATCAGCTTTCTCTTGGCGCGCTCCGAATACGAATCGTGTGTGAATTGGCTCTTGCGCCTTCACGCTTCTGCTTCGGATCCAGAAGTGGGCGAGTCATATGTGGACCGCATTCTCAATGTATCACTGGATCACGCACAAGACGTAGAGCTTGCTGATCAAGGTGTTTCAGTTTCGGTTCGGCCATTTGATGCCAGCGAAAGAGTGGTTCATTTCCTCTTGGCTCATGAGCGCTGGTCGGAGGCCATTACCCGCCTTGAGCGTTTGGCATCGGTTGCCGATTCAGGTCCAGTGCGTGATGCCTGTTTGATGCGAATGGTTGAGCTTGGTTTAGGCAAAGCCAATGACCGGTTGGCCGCTGAGCGCACTTTTGACCTTGCCTCCGATCCACGACCGATCATCCAAGCGTTTCTTGAGCACGACGAAGCATCTGCTGATTATATTGCTTGCGTAGGTCACTTAAGTCGTTTGCTCGCCATCACCAGTGATGAACAAGAGCGCGAGGATATTCTCGCCCAACAGCTCGATTTCGGTTTGGTTCAGCTGGCTGAGCCGGCCATAGCTGAAAAAGCCATTCAGATGTCCAATAAAAAAGCGCCACTGGTCAATCAGTTGGTGGACTTTTTGTTGAGCCGAGAACGCTACGGTGAAGCTTTAGCTTGGCTGGAGAAGTTGGCGGGTATTTTAGAAGATGGTCCGGAAAAAGAGGTTGTGCTTCGCCGAATGGTTGAGCTTGCCCTTAATGGCGGAGCTGATGAATCGGCTGCGGAAAGGGCCATTGCGCTAAGCCAGGAACCAAGCGAGCTTGTTGAGGTTTTGATTTCTCGGCTTCAGGATGAAGATCGCTTTTTGGGCGCTATCAAGTGGCTTGAATTTCTTGCTCAGCATTCTGAGGACGAGGACGTTCGAGAATCATACTTGGCCCGCATGATGGAACTCTCTCTTGGTTTAGCCGGAGATATCGCCAGTGCTGAGCGAGTGATTGCGCTTTCGAATTCAGCCACGCCTTTGGTTGAGGAGCTGATTCTTTATCTCGAGGAAACCGGCAACCAAGCGGCTCAAGTGACTTGGTTGGAGTACTTGTGCCAGCGTGCTGATTTAGAAGGCGCGCGACAAAACTATGCGGACCGTCTCTTTAAGCTATGTCTGGATTTGGAAAAGCCGAAAGATGCAGAGCGCGCCATTGAATTGGCTCCGACTCCCCGGCCTTTGATCGAGGCTTTGGTGGATTGGTACTCGAAGCGTGGTGACGTCGCGGCTGCGGCGCGGCAACAAGAGGTTTTGGTTCGCCAAGATTCCGACAAAGAGCGCCGTGGTTTTGATACACACCGACTTCTCGATTTTCTTTTGGATGGCCTTGAAGACGCGGTGGCAGCGGAGCGCATTATCGAGGTCAGCCCAGAGCCGGCTGCATTTATCGAACGTTTGGTTTCGTTTCACCAGACTCGTGGTGAATATGCGGCAGCATTGCGCTGGCTGGAGCGCTTGGTCGACAGTGTTCGGGACGATGTGAGCAAGGTGACTTATCGACACCGTTATGTCGATTTAGCACTTGGTGAGGCCGCTCGTCCTCAGGATGCAGAGCGCTGTATCTTGGCCTCTAATTTGGATCCAAGTCTCACTGAAAAATTCATTGCATGGTATTTGGAACGGGATGAATTTAGCCCAGCTTTGCGCTGGACTGAGCAACTGGCCTTGGCTGCTCGTGAAGAATCGAACAATCCCTGGCTTCGACGTATGTTTGAGCTTGCACTTGGGGATGCCGACGATATGCCTGCGGCTCAACGAGCCATTGGTTTGGCTCAATCTCCCGTTGCCATGATGGAGCGTTTGGTTGAGCATCTGCTCGAGAACTTCGAATTTGCAGAAGCGCTGCGATGGTACGAAGAGCTTGCGCAGATTTCAGCACGCGGCCATGTCCGTGATGGCTACCTTGTGCAAATGCAGGACCTTGCTCTTACCAAGGTTCAAGATCTTGGGGCAGCCGAGAGGGCCATTCAGTTGGCCGATGACAAGCTTCCTTTGATTGCGTCATTGATTGCTTATCTGCGCGAGACCGCAGATCGAGATCCTGCTTTGGAATGGATGAAAGAGCAGGCTCGTCTTACCGAAGACGTTACTTCGCGCCGACCTCTCTTGGCCGATCTGGTTGAATATGCTCTTGAAGAACCTTATCGGTTCGGTGTGGTCGAAGATGCCATTGAGTTGGCTGAGCGCCCAGCACCTTTGATTGCTCAATATGTTGACGCTTTGGCCATGGGCGGTGAACACCAAGCAGTCTTGGATTGGTTGCTTCGGCTCGCTGATATCTCAAGTCTAGAGCAGGAACGTGAAGCATGTTTTGCTCGTGCCCTTCGGGTTTCACTCTATGATCTTGAACGACCCGACTTGGCTGAAGAGCTGGTCGAGAAAAGCGCTGAGCCGACACCTCTGATTGAAGAACTTGTTTCTTGGTATATGGAGCGAGGCGAATATCAAAAGGCGCTTAGCTGGACATGGCGCTTGGTCGATACGGCGGTGGGTTCCGAAGAGCGCGATTCCATGCGGCGGCGTGTTGTTGAACTGGCCCTTGGCCTTTCAGACGACGCTGAGCAAGGCATCAAGGCGCTCTCCGAATTGGAAGCGCCAGAAAAAGACGAACTGGGTGAATTGGCTGAGCTTTATCTCGAAGCCGGCAGCTACGAAGAACTCTATGGAATTCTGCCGGACCTCAATGGGGTTGAGCCAGAATTACTTTTGAAGGCTGCACGGCACCATTTGGTTCAAGGTGAACTCGACCGTGCACGCTTTTATATGCAAGGCGCGCTGGACCGTGATGCACCGGATGCAGATGTCTGGGCGATGGCTCGCGGGCCGTTTCGAGATGCTGGTCGCGGACTAAGTCTTGGGCAATGGATGCTGGAATATGCAGCCCAAGTTTCTCCTGATGCACCTCACACCCTTCGTCTTGATGCATTTCGACAAATGCTCGATGCGAAAGTGGCTCCGGAAACCTTAGGGGATCCTGCTTGGGTCGCTGAGCAATTCAATGCGGCAAATTTTAAAGACATTGGTCATGCGCGTCTGGTTTACGAAGCGGCCAATCATATTGGTAATGAGCCCTGGGCTTACCGAGCTGCGGCTGCGCTTGAGGAACTGCTAGACCCAAGCGATGCCATTTATATGGATGTCTTGCGAAGTCGAATCGCCTTTGAAGAAACCCAGTACGATTATCCTGCTGTTGCTCGCATTGCTCGTAAGTTGATTGCCTTAGGTGATGATAGCGCCCAAGAAATTCTCGAAAAAGCTCTGGGTGAAGGCGGAGAGTCGGCAGAGCTCTTAACCGTTTTACACACTCGACTTGCCAAAGGAGATGGCGAATCGAGGGTTCTTCTTACGCGAATTGCACGAATCTATGAGAAGGCTGGGCGCTGGCCTGAAGTGTGCGACACACTCGACGAATTCCAAGTTGAAGACCGTGACGAGCATTGGGCAAACCTTGCGTGGCCAGCGGGCGAGCAAAATCGACGGCCTGACCTGCAGGCGAATGCGGCGGCGTTGCAAATTGATTTTGCAAGAGTTCCATCCGAGCAAGCAATGTGGTGTCGACGAGAGGCACGGGTTCGTTGGTGGGAGCTTGATGAACGTGAAGTCGCTGAAGACTTATTGCGCCAAGCTCAATTGATTTCTCCAAAGTCCGTCGAGCAGTGGCTGGAAGAAAGTCGAATGAGCGTTCCCAAGGATGCTGTCTGTCGTCTTTATGAAGGTCTGGTATCGTTCCCGGATGAGAGCGGATTCGATCTGCTGACGGCTTTGGCCGCACTCTATCAAGGTGCAAATCGAAACGAGGAAGCCGTTGAGGTTCTCACTGATGCCGCGCGCCGAGTGACCGATGATGGTCAACGGTTGCAAGTTGTTGCGGGAATGGCCTCAGAGTTGTCGGCCACTGATCTTCAAGTTCAGGCCCTTGAACAAGCCTATCGAAATGACGCCAAGTACTTCGAAGATCTGGAAGCAGGGCTAACCCAGGCGGGCCGCTATCAGAAACTCGTTCAAACTTTAGTCAGCCGTGCTCAGGTTCTTGAGTTAGAATTATCTCTTGAGCCGGCTCAACGTATGCTTGAGCGTGCGGCAGGAATTGCCCAGTCCCAATTGGATGATGGTGAATGGGCGCTGGAACTTCTTGAAAAGGCCGCCGGCCTCACGAATAAGGTTGAAGATCTCGAGAGAGCATTCAATCTTGCTTTTGAGCGTGAAGACCTATTGGCCCAAGAGAGAATGATTTCGGGGATTCTGGAAGCCACCGAAGATGCAGAGAAGTCTGTAGTTTATCTGCGCCACTTGGTACGCGTTCAAGAGACTCAAGGACTCTTTGAGGAAACCGCCGAAAGTCTCACGAAACTTGTTGAACTGGATGCCGCTTCCGATGAAGAGCAGCTACGCTTGGCCAGTCTTGTGCTGGATACGGAGCCGTTACGAGCTGCCAAAATGCTTGAAGCATTGGCTGACACCAGAGATGGTGTGGATGCCGGACGACTGTATTTTGAGTCTTGTTACGGCTATTGCGCAGCGGAAGAACGTGGTGAAGCTGCCCGCGTGATTCAGTTGGCTATGGATGCAGGGTTTAAGCAACGCGATGTTTTCGAGCAAGCCCTGACATTGCTTGAAGGTGAGCCAAGAGCCAATGCATTAACAGCGTATCTGGCCAGTGGCGGAAATTCTGCTTGGGATTTACATCAAAACCAGGCCATTCGATTGGAATTGGCGAATCTTCATCTTGATTACGACCGTGGCCAGGAAGCCCTTGCGGCAGCCGACGGCGGTTTGAATTTTGGCGAGTCCAGAGATCTTGTTCAAGCGAAAGAGCGCGCACTGATTCAAATGGCCGCGGATGATGCGCTGGCTCGCTGGTATTTGGCCGAAGCAGACCGAACCGACTCGGTTTGGGATACCGCGGAAATCATTGAGCGCTTAAAGACTGCCAGCAAGTATTACCGTGGCGAGGAAGATTTCGAGACGGAAAATCGTGCGCTGAATCATTTAGACCAACGCGGTGACCGAGAGCCTGAATTTATCGATCGCGCATTAATCATCGCGAGAATGAATAAAGACTACAGCACTTATGTAGACAGGCTGCCCCAGCGTTTGTCCGTAGCGCGTGATGGCGCCGACGCAGATCAGTTGACCATCTTTTTCGCTCGGCAACTTGCGCAAGATTTCGATGCGCCAGAAGCTGGCCTCGAGTTGGTACGTTCACGTTTGAAAGTGCATCCGAGTATTCACTTGGCCGACTGCCTGGATGAACTTTACCAAGCTCTAGGACGCCCTGAAGATTCGCTTGATATCTACCGTTACTTGCTAGAGCTGCAGCCAACCAATCAAAGTTTGTTGGTGGAATGCCTCAATCGGTGTTTGCGATACGAGCGCTTTGAAGATGCAGTTGATTTACTGCTTATGCGCGCCCAGCATTTCGAGGATGGTGAAACGGCCTACAACACTGCCGGTCGTGCCGCAGCTTTGGCGAAAGACCATGTTGTCGAATACGCAAAAGATGTTGATTGTTTAGAGCTGTGTTTGGAATTGAAGCCTGGTCGGGTACCCGAGGCAACAACCCTTGCATGGAGATACTGCGAACTCGAAAGGTTTATTGAGGCGCAAGCTCTGCTCTTTAACGAACGATTGCCTCGCGGTGACCAACTTGCTTTAGCCCTAGAACTGCTTCGGCTTTACGCTAAGCATGAGGCCGAGGAATCGGTTTCGGCCATCCAAAGTTGGGTGGTGGAAAATCATCCAGAGTCAGCTGCGGCTCGACAAATTCGTTTGGATATTGCCAGAGTGAATGGTGATCCTGAGCGTTTGGTTGCGGAGATTGAGAAAGCGCTACAGAGCGTTGATGAACTCGAGAACGAAGATGTTTTAGAGCTTCATCGAGAAGCGGCTCGTATTTGGGCATCTGAGCACCAAGCAGAAAAAGCATTGGCGATGTTGATGCCAATTCTGGACCAAGAGGATGTGCTTGCCAGTGACCTTTATGATGCTGGAGCGCTGGCTGCGTATGCGGGTGAAGAAGAGCAACGCAAAGAGATTGTTACTGAAGTATCGAAACGTCTGGACGAGTTTACGGCGCTGGCTCAGCGCTATGACGGTCAGGCTCGCTCGTTCGGTTATTCTATGGTGGGTGAAGCGCTTTCGATGCAAGGACGCGAGACCGAGGCCATTGAGGCACACCGTGAATCTTTGCGGGCGGCAACGGACCATTTACCGCAAATTTCAGTGGACGCCTTAACGGAGTCTTTTGTGGAAGACGAAAACCATCGTGGTTTGGTTGCCATCAAAGAACTTCAGTATGACTTCGTTGAAAACGATTCAGACAAAGCCCTCTTGGGAATAGATGTTGCTCGCTTGTATATGGATCAACTTGATGATCTAGAAAACGCAGAATCGACCTTTCTACAATGTCTAGAGTGGGATGAGAACTGCGCTGAAGCGATGGCTGGTCTGGGTGACCTTTGTTTTAGCCAAGGGCGTTTTGAAGATTCTGGCCGACACTTTGAATCCTATTTGCGGTCCGGGGCTGATGTTTCTGTGGAAGACCGAACCCGCATGGTGGTTGCACTGCGCAACACAGGTCAATTTGATAAGGCACTTGAAGCGTCGGTTGAAGTCCTTGAGCTCGATCCTGTTAATCGAGATGCCCGCGAAATTCGAGTGGAAATCTTAGAAGCTCGCGGTAACACCGTTGCCCTGGAGAGAGAGCTTCAAGCCTATGAAGCACTGCTTGATGACGATGGGGATAACCGTTTGAAATTCACGGTGCAAAGTCGTCTTGGTCAGCTTGCTCTTGATAACGATGATTTGGTTACGTCTCGTGAGTGGTTTGAAAAAGCCAGCCGCCTGAACGAACAAGATGCAGAGATTATGGGTGCATTGCGTGGAATCGCCGAACGCGAGGAACGCTGGGAAGATGCCGCTGAACTTGGTGAGAAAGAATTGGAGAACGCCGATTCTGGAGCCCAGCGCCGAGAGCACTTGGAGCATCTGCAGTTTATTTACCGTGATAAGTTGGAAGATGCGGATGCTTCTGATTCAGCCCTTCGAAAAGCCGCTGAACTTTCGCCCGAAGACATCGACCTGCAAAATAGATTACTCGAGCATTTCCGTTCACAGGAGGATTGGGAGAACTACCTGGCAACCGCAGTCAATCTTATGAATGCGGCAGATCCGGATGAGTTGGGTACCACATTCTTTACGGAGGTCGCTCAGGTTTACCAGGATCAGCGAGGCGATTTAGAAAGTGCTCGACTCTTTTACACCAAGGCGATGGAATACGATCCAAGTAATCTTGAGGTGAAAGATAAGGGACGTGAGCTTGCCCGTGACACAGGTGATTTTAAAGCGTTTGCTGAAATAGAATCCGACCTGATTGATTCAGTGGACAATCTCGAAGAGCGTATCTGCCGAGCCTACGAGTTGGCATATACCTTCCGCGAGAAGGTGGGCGATGGTCAAGCGGCTAAGTCTTGGCTAGACCGTGCTCATGAAATGGTTAAAGACGACCGCGAACTTGCTCGTGATATCGCTGAAAAATACACACTCGAGAAAAGTACATATCCAATTGCCCGTGATGTTTATCGAGGCATTCTTAGAACCATGGCGCGCGACCCTGAAGTGACGCGTATTCTTGCGAGACTCTCCGGCCAGATTGGTGATGTGGATCGAGCATACGGTTATTACTCGACACTTTCGGCGATTGTTCCAAGCGACGATGAAGCGCGGGGCTATATTGTTCCTTGCCGCCGTGCTCGTCCGAAAGTTGCTTCCCGAGCCATCAAAGATATCGAGCGGATGTCCATTGCGCCTCCACCATCAGGCTCGACCTTGGTTGCAGCGTTGATGAATCCATTGGCTCGTCAGGCCGAAGCTCTACAGCGGGGCGAAATGCAGCTGCGTGGTGTTACGGACCGTGACCGGATGGAGCCCACAGATAAGCGGGCGCTTATTCTGACCCAGACCCTTGAAAGTGTGGGCTTGTCTCATCGAGGCATCTATCTCTGGCGGGGTGGCGGCTTTGAATGTGAAATGGCTCTGGATGCAGGTCCAGCCATCTTGCTTGGCTCGACTTTGGCAGCCGATGCCTCAGACGGTGAACGTATCTTCTTGGTGGCAAGAGCCGCAGAGCTTTACCGCAAGGGTCATACACTGTGTAGTCGACTTTCGGCGGAAGGTCTGCAGAGTATACTTGGCGCTATGGCCATGGCCGTTGATCCGAGTCTTGAACCACGCGGCATGCGTGATGAAACGCGCAGAGCGGCTAGTCAAATTGGTGCATCGCTTCTGCCAGAGGAGCGTCAGCGCTTGCTGAGTGTGGCACGCGAGTACGTTGAAAAAGCAACGCTTGAAGATGTGGAAACTTTCCAACTGAGCACCTTAAAGGCCGCCAACCGCGTTGCGCTTACATTAAGCGGTGATGTGGAAGAAGCCATCAATGCACTCTTGAGAGTGGCTGGTCGTGATTCGCTCTTTGATGATGGCCGAGGCGCACTCCAGCATGGTTCAACGGAAGGCCGTGACTTGGTGGATTACGCTACTTCAGAAGAGTATTTTGAATTGCGTCAGGCTCTCGGCTTAACGCTTCCGCGCCGTGGATAAATCTTTATTTTAAGCTCAATGCAGCGTCTGATCAGGCGGCTTGACGACGTAAAGATTTCGTCGTTTGGGCCCGGTTCTGACTTCCCATTCCGCTTTGACACGAGCAGGTCGCCAGTTGCCGGTGGTTAAGAGATAACCCATGACGATGCCGCCAAGGGTCGTGCTAAGTCCAGCGGCGCCGGTCATGATTCCCGTAATGATGTCGAAACCAAGGACGCAGTAAATCAGTGTCTTGGTGCGCATGGGGAGGACAAAACCAGCGAGGATTTTCGAATTGGGCTCCATGATGGCCATGTGAATCAAAATGGCATCGATGATGGGACTGGCACCGGAGGCTGCGCCGTAATCATTGAAGGGGAGCATGAAATTAACGAGATAACTGAGGGGAATGGCTAGGCCGGCCGCTCCAACCCCGCTAAGAGCAATGAATTTGAAAAAGTTATTTTCGCCCCAACGTTGCTCGTAAAGTTTTCCGAAAAGCCAGAAAATAAAGACCCCAAGTACCAGGCCAAAGGGTTGATGATAGGCAAACGGATAAGTGATGAGACGCCAAAGTTCGAGGTTTAAAACACCGTCGACCGTAAAGACCAGATTGTCCACGCCCAGTCCAAAATGCCGCTGGGTGAGAGAACCGACGAGGGAGATAACCACCGTGGCAATGCAGAACCATTTGGTCACTCGGCCCGTGGGTGGAAGTCCGTCAAATAAGTTTTGATTCGGTTGTCTCATCATATCTTTCCTCAAAACATAGGACGTATTAGCTCGGTGTCAATCAGCTTGCTGAGAGGGCGCAGCCTTGATCGGTTTTGGCGGTCCGTCGGCTCCGCACCAGCACGCGCTCATGGCAAACATTAAGATCATTGAATAAACACAGAGACGCATGATGGATTCATATGCCCTTTTTCGAGCATGGCTCAAGCCCCACGATCGATTACATGCATCTAAGTTATTGACAGAATGCGAATTTAAAGTCATTTAGGGTCCCGTGCCGCTGCGGGCGTGGCGGAATTGGTAGACGCGCCGGATTTAGGTTCCGGTGGAGAAATCTGTGGGGGTTCGACTCCCTCCGCCCGCACCACAAACTCCCTTTTCTCGACTCTGAATGCGAAGGCCGGCTTAACTAGCTTGAAATTAGGGGCTTTTCTTAATTTTCAAGGCTTTTTTCGATAGACACAGCGAGCTGCGTTTTGTAAAGGTGCCGCGTGGCTAGGCCATTTAGGCTATATTTAATGTGAGGTTCACGACGATGAAACAAGAGCAGACCATCCATATGCTCTCGCTGGGATGCCCGAAAAACCGGGTAGATAGCGAAGTTATGCTCGGTCATATGCTCGATGAGGGCTATCGACCGGTAGATTCACCGGAAGATGCTGATGTTATCGTGGTGAATACCTGCGGATTTATCGACGCGGCTAAAGAAGAGTCGGTTGATGCCATCATTGAGATGGAAGAGTTCAAAAAAGAGGGCTCGGCCAAGAAATTGGTGGTGGCCGGCTGTTTGAGCCAGCGTTACGCACCCGAATTGGCCAAAGAACTGCCCGAAGTCGATCATTTTTTAGGAACTGGAAACTTTCACACCATTGCCCAGGTTCTTAAAGGTTCGGTTCCCTCGGAAATGCCGCCAAAGCCCAAAGGGCTTTTAAACATCATCGATGATCACCCCCGGCTGCGCGGCAAGAACAAGCTCGTTCCGTTTCGCCACGATGAGCAAGTGGGTGAGCGCAATATTCATATTCCCGACCCTGACTTTCAGCTTGCTGCGGCGTCGCCTCGGGTGGCCTCCATGCCAGGCTATATGAGCTACGTGAAAGTAAGCGAGGGCTGCTCGAACACGTGCGCTTTTTGCATTATCCCCAAGCTGCGCGGACCTCAGCGCTCTCGAACCATCGCCGATATCATGGATGAAGTGGCCGGGCTTCGCGCCAAGGGCACCACCGAGTTCAACTTGATCGCGCAGGATTTGTGCGCGTTTGGTCAGGACCGTAAGGGCGACAAAGAGAACCTGGCAGGTCTTCTGCGTGCCTTTCACGAAATGGGTGAAAAGACCGAAGGGCCGATGTGGGTTCGCTCGCTTTATGCTTATCCCAAAGGCCTTACGAAAGAAGTGATGGATGTGATGGCCGATTCGCCCCATATTCTTCCTTATTTGGATATGCCTTTGCAGCACATTTCAGACAGCATCCTTCGCAATATGAAACGGGGTAAAGGCGGCGAGAGCACGTTAGAGCTTTTGCGAGAGCTGCGCTCGCGTATCCCTGATTTGACTCTTCGCACAACGTTTATCACGGGCTTACCGGGCGAGACCGATAAAGACTTTCAAGAGCTTTGTGATGTGGTCGAAGAGATTCGATTCGAGCGGATGGGCGTATTTGTTTATTCGCCTGAAGAAGATACGCCGGCGGCTACTATGGAAGCTCAGGTTGAAGAGCATGTTGCCCAGGAGCGTAAAGACCACTTGATGCGTTTGCAGCAAAAGATTTCTCAAGAGCAACAAGAGTCTTGGATAGGTAAACAGGTTCAAGTGTTGGTTGAAGGTGTGAGCGAAGAAACTGAACTTCTGCTCCAGGGCCGACACGCTGGTCAGGCACCGGACATCGACGGCGTCACTTATATCAACGACGGCATGGCCTATCCGGGCGATCTTGTGACCATTGAGGTTGAAGAAACCACCGATTACGATCTTGTGGGCGGTATCGTCGAAACCCACTAAGCAGGGTTCTCCAAACACTCATTTATAATTATCAAAATCCATTGCTTGAACTCCCATCCGTTGCGCCGTAGGTATGCGAACGGATAAGGTTAACTTGTGCAATTTAATGGGGCTCAAAGAGAAATCGTTCTGAAGGTCGTTTATTACGGACCTCCACTGAGCGGTAAAACGACCAACCTGCAGGCTATTCATAGCCTCTTGGGCGGTGGTGTATGTGGCCGGCTTACCACATTGGATACCGCCGACGACCGGACGCTTTTTTTCGATCTCTTACCTGTTTTGATCAAGTCTCGCTCTGGCTACCGCATTAAGCTCAAGCTCTTCACGGTGCCCGGTCAGGTGATTCACGCTGCCACGCGACGTTTGGTGCTACAAGGTGCCGATGGTGTTGTCTTTGTTGGAGACAGTCAGCTCAGTGAGGCGCGAGCCAATGGCGAGTTTTGGAAGGGCATGCGTCAGCATATCTCGGACAACAACATCGATCCCGATACATTGCCCACGGTGATTCAATTCAATAAGCGCGATTTGCCAGGTATCCGAACCGATGAAGAGTTAGGGGCGATTGCCGCCAAGAGCAACGAGCCTCTCTTTAAGGCGGTAGCCATTCGTGGAGAAGGTGTGCTCGAGACCCTGCATGGTCTTTTGCAAATGCTTTTTGTGGATTTGAATCGTAAGCACGATTTCGAGCGCAAGTTTCATATCTCGTCTCATGAATTTTTAAACGGCGTTTTTGGCGCAGCGAGAAACCAACCATGAGCAGTAGTTTGGGAATGGATAAGCCCATTGAGCTGCAGCGGCTGGTGGACGTGGAGACGTTTCGTGAAGTCTGCCGAAGTTTCAGTGAACTTTATGGAATTGGAATCCATGTCTTGGATGGCCGCGGTAAGAACCTAGCGGATGTTCGTGTTTCTACCGGAGACCATTGTGGCTATTTGTTCAGTGTGCATCCAACCAAGGTTCAATGCACCCGTTTGGTCAACAAGATCAAAACGTCCGAACTTTCCGATACAGGCGAAACCTTAAGCATCGATTGCTTCAGCGGCTTGCGCTACAAAATTTTCCCGGTCATTCACGAAGGCAGTGTGCTGGGGAGAATCATCTTTGGCCCTTATGCGCCCCAGGCACTTCATGGGCCGCCGAATTCCCTTGCTCAATATGAACCCGAATTAAGTTTGAAGGTTTTAGATAACCATCTCAAAAAGGTTCCAAGAGCTTCGGAACAAGTGGTTACTAAGGTTCTTAAGAATGTTCGTAAGGTGCTCGATGTGTTGATTTACACGAGTTACAAGAACTACCTTACCAGCCAAATGCACATTGCGAGTATGGGGGCCGCCTTCGAGGATTTGGAAAAATCAAACCAAAATCTTCAAGATGCAAACAACCGTCTCAAAGAGCTCGATCGCCTAAAGTCCAACTTTATTGCCACAGTCTCTCATGAGCTCCGCACTCCTCTGACCAGTATCATTGGATATGCTGAAATGCTTTTGGATGGTCTTGCCGGCGAGCTTAATGGAGATCAAGGTAATTATGTTTCCACGGTTCTTGAAAAGAGCGAAAGCTTATTGGAGCTGATTGGTCAGGTTCTCGACCTCTCGCGGATTGAGTCCGGCAACGTGGTTTTGAAGCGCGAGGTAAGCAATCCGAAAGAGATTATTGAACGCAGTGTTTCCGATGTATTGCCTCAATCGAAGAAGCGAGATCTAAAAATCGAAGTTGTTTTGGAGGAAGAGATTCTTCCTATCAACGTAGATAAAGACAAGATTCGACGGGTGGTAACCAATCTGCTTGGGAATGCTGTTAAGTTCTCCAAAGAAGGCAGCACCATCGTTGTGCGTGCACGCTCTTGCGATTTAGAGGATGAATCACAGCCCTTTGATGTTTTTGAGCCTGAGCGCAACCGTGCTCTGGAGATATCGGTCACAGATCAAGGTATGGGTATTGCTCCCGATGCTTTAGAGAGAATTTTTGATTCTTTTTATCAGGTCGACAACACATCAACTCGAGAATTCGGCGGCACAGGATTGGGCCTTGCGATTGTCCGAAATTTTATGCGGGCGCATTCAGGTGATGTGAAGGTTACCAGTGAAGTTGATGTAGGCAGTACCTTCACGATCAGTCTGCCATATAATCAAGAAAAGGCCGGCCGCGGGGCCGGCGCTTAATTATCCTTTGAGGTTTACCAGCTTTGGCTTTTTGAAGATGCGTTCGCTTCTGCCTGGGAGGCGTATATTATTTCGCATTCTTTACGTAGCCGACTGATGAGGTCTTCTTGAGGACCGGAACCCATCGGTTCGAGGTCAGGTAAGCTATCAATGAGTTCTTCAAGCCGGTGATTCCTATTC
>CAZZDT010000014.1:0-13870 GCA_964652435.1 uncultured Bdellovibrionales bacterium | reverse complement strand
AAAAGCCGATGTGATTTTGCAGATGGCAATCCTTGCCACCCGTGAAAAACGTTACGCCCAAACTCATGCTTACCTTGACCAAGCCGAAGAGCTTTACGAGCTTGCAAATCATCGCCAGGGTAAAATGGCGGCCCTATTCGCACGAGGCGAGCTTTACTACGAAGAGGAACGCCGGGATTCAGCTCAAGAGATTCTTGAAGAAGCGCTTCGCTACGCCAAAGAACTCAAAGCTCCCCATTGGGAAGCAAGCATTTTAGGAACCCTTGGAGCCGTTTATTTATCCAATAAAGACTTAAGCGGTGCCCGTCATCGTTTGGAACGGGCTGAGCACATTCTTCAATACATCAATACGCCACACCGTTTTGCGTTGGTGCTGGCCTATAAAGGTGAGTTGAACAGACTCACCGGAGAGTGTTCAAAAGCATGGCATAGCCTCAATGATGCCGCGGTAATGAGCGGTGCTTTAGGTACCATTCCCACCACCAATGTTTCACGAGCGGTTCATAAACTCCACGGTGCTCTTTCCGGGCAGGGAGATAATGACCCAACAGTGGAGGTTGCCGCTATCTTTTGATGCCATCAACGCACGAGAGCGTGCTGACTTGCTCAATTATCCAGCGATTGATAGCTAGCCAATCATTCCACTCAACGTGATTTGGAGAGCCTATCGTCATGATGCGTGTTTCTTATTCCTTTCTAGCCATCATTGTCCTTTTCATCGGTGCGGGTTGTAGCGAATCCATACCCCACGAATCGCCCCAAGGTTTGGGCAATCACAGCGTTGGGTACCTAACCTTCAATGCAACTGATACCGAGCGGGGCGACCGAAATCTCGTGATCGATGTGTGGTACCCAGCACATTCCGAATCGGCTCTATCGGCAAATTTTGCCACTTATCCCCTCTCGGCTATTTTCGGCATGGAGTCCGAAGTGGCGCTGGAAGATGTTTCGGTTGCGCCTGATGAAAAGTTGCCGCTTTTGGTTTTCTCTCATGGGTACGGCGGTATCAACCGTCAGTCCATCGCCCTGATGGAAGCCTTGGCCAGCCATGGGTTCATTGTTGCAGCACCGGAACACACCGGTAATGCACAAAACTCAATGACCGATTCCTTTGACGTTGCTGCTGGTAATCGCGTTCCTGATCTTAGTTTTGTAATCGACACCATGCTGGACCGTGACCAAGATCCCGACGACATCTTCTTTGAGCGAATTGACGAAACATACATCGGCGCGCTGGGCCATTCTTTTGGCGGAATGACCACCTTGGGCAGCGCCTGCGGCTGGGCAGATGCTCCGGCGGACCTTCGGGTCAAAGCTATCGCACCCATGTCAGCGGTAATTGATGGAGATCTACAGGCAGCGGACCGCAGCAGCCCCTACGCTGGATTCAGCGCTGAGCAATTGGGTAGCATCACCGTGCCAACACTGCTTGTAGGGGGCACCGAAGACATTTCAGTACCCATTGAGAACAACAACATTGCTTTTGGTCAAATCAATCAAGCTTCGGTTTTGTACAATGTGGGGATCGCAGGAGCGAATCACACGCACTTTACAAATGTCTGCGATATTGGTGACTTTCTCATCGAAACTGGATTCCCAAAAGAGAACTGGGAAAATATGGGGGCGGCAGATCTCATCGAACCCTACGAGCGAACCTGTTCAGAAACAGCATTCCCAATGAGCGAGTTTAATCGGCTCCTGAATCTATATGTCGTGTCTTTCTTCAAGGCACAGCTCATGGGAGAAAATATCTACGAGGATTATTTGACCAGCGCACACGCTGACACCGAGCCCGCGATCAGCTTCGAGATGAAATAGCCATCACGTCATTCGACCCGGAATGGGTCCTTCACCCCGAAGTGGCGAGCAACCAAAATGCCATGTGTGGCCACAGCGACGAAACCAACCACAAAAACAAGATCTCGATAGACAAAGGCATAATCTTGGCCCAAAACCCAAGCAACCATTGCCGGAAAAAGATAAATCACAGAAACTGCGCCGGTCAGCCGGGTGGCAAGGGCTGTCTGTCCCCGGCTGATAGCAAAATTCAAAGCCAAGAATGAACCCACCAATAAAAGGGGACGCAAGTTATCAAGCAGCGTGGCGGCATAGGCAAAAGATGCAATCCAAACCAACATGCCAATGAGTTCATAAGCCACAGAGTGCACACGCTTACTGACCCAATGTTTACGGCCGGCAATCTCGAGAGAAGCGTGAAAGGTCATGCCGAAAGCGCCGTACCAAAAGACACTGGCATAGGTTAATTCATCCAACTCCCAAGCCGTTGCAATCAATAAGATGACAAAAGCCGTGGTATAACCCATCAGTGAAAATCGGTTGTCCACCTGCAAAGGATAAGGTTTAGCCGGTTCGGCGCCCCGTTCTTCTGTTGAGCGTGAGGACTCTGGCATCACAGTACTTCCAATAGGGTTCTTTCATCAAAGAGAGCTCCACCGAGCATCCAACCTCTTCATGAATAAGAACCCAGTGGTGGCGTGGAATCAATCTCCTACCACAAAAAAGACTGCATCCAGCATCATGGGCAGATATTGGAAGTTTCGCGCTTCTCGACGTTCACCTTAAACATAGGCCAGTTGCAAACATCAGCACCAAAACGCTCACCGTTGTTTCCCCAACCTGCGCCGGTATAGCCATGGGTAGGATAGGCGCGGTCATAGTTTGTCCAGTTGGCACTGCATGGGCGATTAAACTCAGAATAACCTAAGGTAGGATAAGAGGAGCTTGGCCAATGAACCGCTACCGTGAACAAAGGAGACTCCATACCTGTCTCAGGAATGATCGAAGCGAAATCAAATGACCACCAGGCTTGGTACTGAACTTGTTCGGTGGGAAAAAATCCGCTCATCTCATCAACTGGGCCACTCGGTGGTGCTGGTAAAACAACCCGCTCCCAATTTAAGGCATCCTTACTTAGAGTCTGCTGAACCGCATAAGGCTGAGTCTGGGCCGGATTAGGACTGTCGTAAATTTCAACCTGCAAATTAAGCTGTGCAGGTAAGCTGGAAAATTCAGACTCGGCCACAAGAACCAAAACCTCCACCGAACTGATTCTCCATGAGCCATTGGGGTCCAGTTGAGAAACGTCATACTCAAGATTGATAGCATCCCGAAGGCCACTCCAACCCCAAGCATCCTCTAGATTAGAAACCTGTTCGATATCAAAAGTGTTTTCTTCAGAAACACAAAGTTGCTGCAAAGTATCCTTGGCGCAACCCGCAGTCATAAGACCAACCAGCAATGGGAAAATAGTGAACCGCATCATTTCGAGACTCCTGCGAACACAAACACGGGTCAGTCGGCTGGTTTCGCTACCAAACCAAGGGCGTTGACTAAGGGTGTCTGGTTCATATTTCTATTTGGGCCAGAGCCATAAACCAGAAGGTTTAGAAGAAGTATAGAGAAAAATCATCAACTCAAGAGTCGTTTTTCCCACTGGAGCCGAGGTTTGAACTAAGAGCGGTTATTGGCGGTGATGAAAATGACCATACCGGTTGGGCAAGCCATGGGCCGCCCGTAAGCGGTTTTCGGTAAACTGCTCTTCACCATTGATGGTCTCGTATTCTTCCTGGTTGTGATAAGCATCCCGCCGATGACACCCCTTTGGCGTGATCTTTCCACGTTGGGCCCGGTGCACATGAACCAACTCGTGTCCGAGAATGATAAATCGTGGCTGAGCAATCTCATCATCTTCACTGGGATCCATACCACTGCGCATCCTACCTGTGTCGTAATCAAAACCAGGGCTGCGGTAGACCACAAAGGTATCGTCCTTTAAATCGTGTGGGATGTGAACCGTGGCACCGGAACCTGCTCCTAATTGATGGGGTGTGCGACGTGCATGGCGCTCATGGGTGGGCTCCACCAAGCCGCCTTTGGTACTGGTGGTGGGTCGAATCACAACCGGCTTGGGGTTTTCTGCAATTTCCTTCAAGAGTTTTCGTCCAAGAGGACTACGAGACAGTTTCATCAAGTCTTCGCGGATGGCCTCACGAAAGCCTGAAAACCTTTTGAAAAACAATCCACAAAACCAGGGCTGGGTTGTTTCCTCTACTGTGATGGATGTGTCGCCATTAAAAATCGCAGTTAATAAGGCTTTAGCCGGTTCAACTTCTGACGCATAAATCCACTCACCCCGGATAGGTTGCGGGGCTCCATCGGCAATAACCTGCAGCTGTTCTGAGCCAAAGCCATTGGTGGTGCGGTACATCGGTTTCCCAATCCGCTCGAAGGTATCATTGGCCGCTGTGACTGGGTTGGAGTTGTCGACATCTGTTCTTGGTACCGGCGTATGGGCAAGTGCTAAAGAAGCATTGGAATGAGCACGGGCTACCTGCATCGCAGTCTCCTTGGTCGGTCTTAAAATCCATGAGAAGAAAAGCCCTGAAAAATTGAGGCATTCCTTCACACGCTGGCATTATCGGGAAAACAACCAGAAGGTTTCGTTAAATCAGATAAGTCCTGCTAAGAACCTGGTATCATTTGGGTTTTTCTTTCAGGGGGACAGCTTTCGGTACAACTCTCACCTGGTTAGCTTTTTCTTGGAACCGAAGCGAAGGTCCAGTTATAAACCTAGAATTATGCTTCAACTTGAAGGTCAGCGATGAAAGAGAAACAAACCATCGAGGAACTCAACGCGCAGCTCCACTCTTTGTACAAAGAGAAAGAAGAGCTGCAAAATGCCCTGGGAGTCAGCGACGCCAGGGACGTGATTCTCATGGTTCGTAATTTAGAGGCTCAGCTCTGTGCTCTTTATGAAGAGCGTCAAGAGTCTCTCCAGTCAGAACAGGGATCCGCATGAGCGAAGAACTTCTCAGCAGTCAAAAGGCTGCAGCCATTCTTAAGGTGGCTGTATCGACCGTTAAGCGCTGGACCGATGAAGGCCTCCTACCCTGCACCAAAACCGCAGGGGGCCATCGCCGATATCGACTTTCAGACGTTCAACGTTTCTCTTCGTTGCAAGGCGGCATTGCCGACGAAATCCCCTTGATGGATCCTGAAAAATTGCATGGGCTGCCATTGGGGGTCATCAAGCTCGATGACGAAGGGAATATTATCTTTTATTCCAAAGGAGAATCTAAACTCTCCGGCTACACAGCAGAAGAAGTTATGGGAAGGCATTTCTTTACCGATGTGGCACCGTGCACCAACAACCGTTTGATTTATCGTCCCTACCAAGAAGGTATCTTAAGTGGCGTGCTCAACATGGAAGTCAGTTACACTTTTACCTATGTGATGCGCCCAACCAATGTTCGCTTGCATCTCTTTCGACACCAGGAAACCCAGACAAATTGGCTCTTGGTTTGGCATGAACTGGCCACCGAGGAAGTGCTCGAAGAAAATTCCGAGCCCAACGACTCGGAATAAATCTTCTTAAAGGTTTCATTCAACCATCAGTCCGGATCACACGAACCATCACAGGTTTGCGTAATTTCACCGTCACGAATCAGATTAATAATTTGCTCAACACCGGGTGTGCTAAACGTCGCATTGGAGTGGGTACCATTGTCGCGCTCAGGAACCACCGCCTCGTCCGGTGGCGTGTAATCAGCCAAGTTCTCGGGCAATGAAAATTGCGCTAAAGCACCACCGGGAGCAGACTCTGACCGCTCCAAGCCATACACATCTTCAATCGCCGGTGTAAGCTGGGTTAAATCCAGATTACGGGCCAACATACGTGTATTAAGGTTTGGAACCTGACAATCACCAATGGCTTCTTGCAAAATGATTTTTGCTTTCAAAGAGCCATCCTCTTGGATCATCAACTCAGAAAGGTTGATGGGATCTGTAAAGTCAAACATACCTTGCAAGAAAGAAACAAATGCCAACTGAATCAATGGATCCGGGTACATTTGATCTACAAAGAGCTTGATAGGCTGATAGACCACCGAGCGCGGTAGCATGGTGGACCAGCCACCACCGGGCACAGCCAAAATTGCGCGGTCGATTCGGTTTGAAAGTGAAGTCAAAGAAGTACCCTGAATACCTCCTAAGCTGATTCCATAATAACCGACTTTATCATCTCCGATCAGAGGTGCATGGCTAACTTCTAATGCCGGATCAAATTGCAGCGCGCGAATCACAAGCTCCATCAAAATCACGTTGTTTACCAACGACTGCTGCAGCCGGTCGGTGACGACTGATAACCGATTGAGGTCACCCACCACTTCACTGATGATTAAGTTTCGGTCACCACCAGAGAGTCCAATCCAATTGGTCGCGACCACCACAGATTCCGTAGCCTGAGCCATAGGCTGCGTACGCTCGTTCGCATTTGGATGATCACTGATATATCCCCAACCCTCGCCGAAAATTCCGTGGCCAATCAACGTAAATTTCAAATTGCCTTTTTCATTGGCAACCGCCGGAACACCCATGCTGAATGGATAAGCGCACATGCCTTGCATGATTGGCGTGCCAGACTCGTCGTACTCAAGCTCGTTGGCATCGGTCAGAAAGCAAGGCACATCAAAGGTACCCTTTACAATCATCGACATATTGTCGTTGATGTCGCGATCAATCGAATCAATTTGGTAAGAGAATCCGTTAGCATCCACGTGAGCCAACGCTTGGTCACGCATAGACTGAATCGGCTTTAAAATATGCTCGGTGCTGGCCACAGCAAAATCCCAAGCTAAAAATAAATTGGAACGTTCAAACCCATAATTTTCGAGCGTGGTAAAAAACGTTTCGTAAGCGGGTCGCTGAGCTTCCAAAGCTTCATGGTTCGAAGGTCGTTTGTCCCGCAGCGCAACGAATCCTGGAGATTCAGGCAAGGCCTCACCATCCACATCCAATAAACCATTTTCAATAACCACAGCATGCCGGTGCCCCATGGTCATCGGAATCATCGGCCGTAGAATCAGAGCAAAACGGCCTTCTACATTGTCCGCATTGCGTAGGTTTGCATCCATCTCCAGCATAAACGGAAGATGGTCCCCTGTTTCTAAATCGATGAGATGAACTCTTTGATCTGCAGAAAGTGAATCTTCAATATTCGACTGGCTGATTAGAAAATCTCGTCCAACATCGACCCCAAAGTGCAATAGAATAGGCATCGATGGTGATGCTCCATCGGCGCGGTTGTATCGGTCGAAAACCACCGGAGACTCACCGGTCGGCAAAGCCAAGGCTTCTTGCTGGTAATTCCAGCGCACCCCGGTCGGAGACGATACATCTTCAACCTCAAAGAAACGACTCGGAATCGGAAACAAACACTCAGATGTAGTCGCAATGGGATTACAACCCGGCTCAATATTGACCTCGATGGGTTCACCCTGAACCTCGGTATCAGCGTTGTCCGTAGAGTCTTGAGTAGAATCCGAATCAGAATTTTCTAAATCTTGATTGTCATCTTGAGTTTGCGCCGGCGTATCTTGCTCCGATTGAGAGTCGGTACATCCCAACAAAGCTCCAGCTACAAAACTAAAAATAAAGAGGGCACGATAAATCAAATGTGTTGTTTTCATGCGGGCGACTATCAATATTGAAACACGTTTCAGTCAAGCACGGGATGCATCTGCAAAGTGCGTAAACCGAGCCCCTCAACACATTCGCAAAATCCTGAATACTCTGATCTTGGAGCGATTTAAAAAAATCGAAAGGGGAGCAATTAAAGTGAATTAGAATTCAGAATAAAAAGGCACTGGCTTATCGAGTACTTAAAATAAAAGAACTCTCCACTGGCCAAAAAATAACGCAACGCAGCAGCTCCTAAAGTCGAAGATCAAGTCCGAAAACCAGAATGTTTAGAAACGTCTTTCGGCTTTCAAATCCCAGAACATCCACCACTGCCAACTGGTGTCAAAGTTGATAATATCGTAGAGGCGCCTACAATCTCCCAAAAGCGCACGCATGCGCATAAGGTAAATGATGTCTTCTAAGAAAACGCTGGCTCGCTCCCATGCGCAACCACCCGTGCGCCAAGAAAAGATGAAACGCATTGATGCGTCGAGTTCAGCCGGGGGTGTCAAAGCGGTGGTTGAAGCACTTCGCCACGGCATGGTTGAAATGGGTCCTCTGCGAACCGGAAAAACCCTACTTAAAATCAACCAAACAGAAGGTTTCGATTGTCCTGGCTGTGCTTGGCCCGATCCCAAACACCGTAGTCAATTTGAGTTTTGTGAAAACGGGGCGAAAGCCGTGGCGGAAGAAGCCACCATCAAACGCGTGGGGCCACGCTTTTTTAAAAAATACAGCGTCGCTGAGCTTGGTCGCTGGACCGATTACGAGTTGGGACGCTCCGGACGCCTCACTCACCCGATGGTTTTGGAGCCTGGCGCAACCCACTACAAAACCATTGCCTGGGACGATGCCTTCAAACTCATGGCCGACGAACTTCAAGCCTTGGACTCGCCAGACGAAGCTATCTTCTACACCTCTGGGCGCACCTCCAACGAAGCTGCGTTTATGTACCAGCTCATGATCCGCATGTTCGGCACCAACAACATGCCCGATTGCTCCAATATGTGTCACGAGTCCAGCGGCTCGGGCATGATCCCAGTACTGGGTATTGGTAAAGGTACGGTCACCCTAGAGGATTTCGAAAAGGCCGGTGCCATATTTATCTTTGGGCAAAACCCGGGAACCAATCATCCCCGTATGCTTTCTTCTCTAAGTGATGCAAAAGCTGCCGGAGCCAAAATTGTTTCGGTTAACCCACTCAAAGAAATCGGTCTGCAGCGTTTCACCCATCCTCAGCGTATGGGTGATTTCCTCGCCGGTGGCCGTGAACTAACAGACCTCTACCTCCAAGTACGTATCAATGGCGACATGGCCCTACTCAAAGGGATCATGAAAGCTTTGCTGGAAAATGAGGCGAAAGCACCTGGTACCGTTCTCGACAAAGCTTTCATTGAAAACAGAACCCTTGAGTTCGAAAGCTTCGCCGAGGATTTGGTGGCAACCAGTTGGGACGAGATTGTCGAGGAAAGTGGACTGCTCGAGAAGGATATCCGTGAAGCGGCAAAGATTTATCAAGAGGCCGATGGCGTTATTGTTTGCTGGGCCATGGGACTCACCCAACATGTGAACGGCGTAGCCAATATCCAGTCCTGCCTGAACCTTTTGCTCATGGGCGGCAATATTGGAAAACACGGCGCCGGAGCTTGCCCTGTGCGAGGCCACAGCAATGTACAAGGCGACCGAACCATGGGGATTTGGGAAGCACCGCCCGAGGCATTCCTAGATAAGCTTGGCCAAGTTTTCAATTTTGACCCACCACGTGGCCACGGCCTTGCAGTGGTTCCCGCTATTCAAGCCATGCAAAAGGAAGAGGTTAAGGTGTTCGTGGGCATGGGAGGCAACTTCATCAGCGCTACACCGGATACAGAGTACACCGCCGATGCGCTTCGAAAATGCAATCTCACAGTACAGGTCTCAACCAAGCTCAACCGTAGCCACTTAATTACTGGCAAAAAGGCATTGATTCTTCCGTGCCTCGGGCGCACCGAAATCGATCGCCAAAAAAGCGGCAAACAATTTGTCACCGTGGAAAACTCCATGGGCATTGTCCATCGAAGCCAAGGCCACCTCCCTCCCGCTTCCTCACATCTTTTATCGGAACCAGCTATTATAGCTGGCATGGCCCGAGCTCTTCTTCCCAAGGATGTGGGACCTGACTGGAAAGCCATCGGTGAAGACTACAGCTTGATTCGCGACCTCATTGAAAAGTGTATTCCGGGCTTTGAAAACTTCAATCAAAGAATTCAAGACCCCTATGGCTTTGCGCTTCCCAATGGCCCCAGAGATGGAAAATTCACAACTCCCACAGGAAAAGCACTCTTCACGGTCCATCCCATCCCCAAGCACGATATTCCAGGGGATCACTTTATGATGATGACCATTCGCAGCCATGACCAGTACAACACCACCATTTACGGACTCGATGACCGTTATCGAGGCATCCTGCAGGTGCGCAGAGTAATTTTGATGAATGTAGACGATATGGCTGAGCACAAACTGCAAAGTGAAGATGTGGTGAATATTCACAATACCTTCGGTGGGCGCCACCGGGTGGCTCAGTCATTTAAAGTTGTTCCCTACGATATTCCACGGGGCTGCGTGGCGACTTATTTTCCCGAGGCCAATGTCTTGGTTCCTATTGATAAGTTTGCCAAGAAGAGCCTAACACCGGCGAGTAAATCTATCGTAGTCAAGCTTGAGAAAGTATCTGCCACCTAACCAATTCCAAGTGGCCTAAATATGTTCTTTCAAGTTCATATACAAAGACGGTAAATCTGGTGCCGCCTGCAACGCCTGAAGGTAATTTTCGTTCAAAGAGGTTCCGCGCCTAGAATCATAATGCCGCAAAATGAGATGAACTAAATCGTAAGAAAAATAAAGTTGATGAAGAATCAAAGCGGATTTAAGCAATTGCTCATCCGTGTAACTTTCAAAATCTCTAAAGTCTTTTACAAAAATCGCATCAGCCCATAGCACCTGGCTTGTGGCCGCATAACGGTTGTTATCACGCGCAAAAGGCTTAAAAGAACGGCCTGCAATATCTACAAATTTATGGAGGCAAAACCCATGCTCTCTTAAAAAAACCTGCATATCCCCAAATAGAGGTTGGTTCTCATAAAGCGCTATAAATTCAACTTCCGACTCGATCACCAAAGTATTTTTTAATTTGTCCATGCCGTGTTTCAAGATATCGAACTCTCCACCTTGAACATCCAACTTCACGTAGTCGGGCATGGGACACTCGGATACATCGTTTAAGCGATGCGTTTGAACTTGCATTGTATCTACAACTCTAAAGTTTCCATTTTCACTCGTCCCGATGGACGTAAAAGGATCAATAACTCGAGAGTCTGGATGGTATAGCGAGGAACAG
This sequence comes from uncultured Bdellovibrionales bacterium, assembly GCA_964652435.1. Classification (GTDB taxonomy): domain Bacteria; phylum Myxococcota; class XYA12-FULL-58-9; order XYA12-FULL-58-9; family JABJBS01; genus JABJBS01. The sequence goes on along the minus strand of CAZZDT010000014.1, from coordinate 3,015 downwards.
CCCGGATAACGGGTTAAGTGAAAGGTTTGTTCTTCCCCGTTCCCAAGAAACTACGGAAGATAATTCCCGGAGCGATTTTCTGCATTTTGAAGCTTCGCAAATTGATTTTCGTCCGGCTCGACTCCCGTAACATTCGCCAGCCCCATGGAGCGCAAAACATCATAGCGATCTTTGCCTTCATCCATGGCGCCAACATCCAGTATTTCTACCTTAGGCAGCTCCACATCCAGCGCCTGTGCCAAAGAAAAAACAGACATCACGTTCTCCTAATCACCTGGTCCTTTTACAGGAGATAAGATCCATTCGACAGATTTAAATCTATTCAAAGTTCTGGTCACAAACCATCAATTAGCTCAAGGATGCTTTCTTCCCAAGCACGCGCAAATTGAGAATAATCCATGATGGGTGATTTCATCATTTCGTCCCTCGCGCTTCGACGAAAGGCACGACGCACAGCCGTACTCTCGGCCAAAGACTTCGCGATAGAGATATAAGCTTGGCGATTGCGAGTTATCCACTCTTCACGTCCCAGCGCCGTAAGATAACTGGCCGCAAGTCGACTGTTAAACCTATCTCCCGAGAGCGTTACCACTGGAACCCCCATCCACAATGATTCCGCAGTTAAGATACCCCCGCCGTAGGGATAAGTATCCAAAGTTATATCAATGGTATTGTAGTAATCGTAATAGGCAGGGTGTGGTGTTCCCTCTTCTAAGCAAACCCTCTCCAGGCTGATGCCCGCTCGAAAGCAACGTTCGAGCATGACCTCACGAACAGATGCATCCGCAAAACTTTGGTCTTTAAGAACAAGGCGGCTCTCGGATACTTCGCTTAAAAGATCTGCCCACAAAGATAAGAGAGTGTCATTGAATTTCATAGCACGCTGACAAGCGCCAAAAGTAACAAACCCATTGGTCTGCGATGGGCACACACCTATCTCAGGCGTCTGAGAATAAAACTGAAACGGTGCCCAAACAGGCATGTCTATAATCTTCTCAGACCAATCATGGCGTTCTTGTTTTGGTATCAAAACAGGATCGGCTAAAACAAAGTCAGACAGCAACGGACCTTGAGTTAAATTGGTCGCGATCCAGCTGCCCTGAATACGTGCCGGGCGCTCAGCCATCAGCCGTAGCTCTTCATATCGGCCCGTCATCTCAATCAGAACATCGAGTTCAAGAGAGCGTAACATCTCCACAGCACGTTTCGGATTCTTGATATCCAGTGCATGTACCTGTCCCGAGTAAATCTGACTGGCTCGGGCATCGTTGGTGATCAACTCTACTTCGACTTTCTCGGAATCATAAGCAGCCAGCAAAGGGCCAATGAACATGGGATGAATGTAATCAGCCAGCAATCCCACCCGAGGCCTTGAATGCTCAGGGCGAACCTTCAGTGGTGCTCTGGGAACATTCTCGAAAGACTTCGATGCCCATGAACGGCTCGCGGCATGAATCGTTTGCCGATCTACCTCGGGCTGATAGAGCCTGGCTCTTATCTCTGAAATCTCAAACTCAGAGGCATCTCTAAGTTGTGTAGTCGCTAAGCTACAGACCCTGCGATAAAGCTCATGGTCTCCAATTCGGTAGGCTGATTTCGACCAAATCAAATAGAGCGCTTTATCGTCCTCCCGATAAGGCGCTAACCATTCAAAGAGATTACAAGCTTTCACGTATTGGTTTTGAGAAACCAGAAAATCAGCAAAATGAAAAATGTAGTCAGAGTACAAACGGTTCGAACCGATGGCATCGGCCACACACTGCTGACTCATTTTCAATCGCTTCAAATTCAATAAAACGTTGATAATTGAGAGTACTCCAAGCCCAGTGGAGCCGTGGTTTCTCGCCAACCACGCGACCAATTCCTCAGACCTGTTCAGTTTTTGGGCCAGACACACCAACTCGTGGGCATCGGCCAGCTCGAATCCTGCACTACCGAAAGCAGTTTGTAACTGAGACATGCGCAACGCCGACCATTGACAAGAAGAGCCTGACTCGAGAGCCCCTACTGTATTCGTTCCCGTCGACACCTTGTTTACTCCCACACAAAACCACGCCCGTGTCCCATGACACCCTACGCCGACAACATCGACCAAATTCTCTAGGACTTGAGCGACAAGCACACAAAACATTGAATGACAGGAGCGCGGAAACGAGAAAAGCACCAGAACGACCGTATGACGGAGCCGGTGTTGAAATCGTGACCGTTCACAACATAGCTTCGAGCTTCATTAAGTGCGTTTGATTGTACTGGGATTCAAAAAAAAGAAGTGCGGAGGAAGAGGGTACGAGTGTGTAGCTCTTGCAACGGAGGCTCCGCCAGGAGCCATACGGCTGCTAGGGATACTAACGACGTGAAACCCCCGACGGGGGTTCGAACCGTGGCTATCCACCGATCGTCGCTACTTCTAACCATGTATGGGATTTAAAAAAAGAAGTGGCGGAGGAAGAGGGTACGAGTGTGTAGCTCTTGCAACGGAGGCTCCGCCAGGAGCCATACGGCTGCTAGGGATACTAACGACGTGAAACCCCCGACGGGGGTTCGAACCGTGGCTATCCACCGATCGTCGCTACTTCTAACCATGTATGGGATTTAAAAAAAGAAGTGGCGGAGGAAGAGGGATTCGAACCCCCGGTAGCTCTCACTACGCTGGTTTTCAAGACCAGTGCCTTCAACCGCTCGGCCATTCCTCCAACCGAGGGGCGGGTGTACACCAAGCGCTTGAAACTTTCAACTACTTGCGCTACTACCGCCCACGCCTTTGGTGGAGTGGTGTCCGAGCGGCTGAAGGAGGTGGCTTGCTAAGCCATTGTACTGGGAGACTGGTACCGGGGGTTCGAATCCCCCCCACTCCGCCATTTGCAAATCCTGCAAATTCCCCTGTGAAATCAACAACACAGAGCTTCTAAACCAAGAAGTTACGGGGATTTGTACGTCCTGGTTCCGATTGCTCACGCTGTTCCAAGCCAAATCTCAAAAGTACGCCCCACGAAAATTATTCCTCTTTGGGTTCGC
>CAZZDT010000013.1:0-13893 GCA_964652435.1 uncultured Bdellovibrionales bacterium | reverse complement strand
GAACCACAGGCGGGAAAAACCGTTTAAAGGGCTCGCTGATCATATCCAAAGCAATATCACCGGGCAGGTCGCCAGGAATGCCAACGCCCATGAGATAAAGGGCGGTGGGGGTGATGTCGTAGAGGGTACGGTCTGAGAATGTGCCTTGTTTAATGTGCGGGCCGTGCACAATCATGGCTCCTTCCAGGCTGTGTTTGCCATCGAAGGGAACACCCAGGTGAATGACTTTGTCTCGGTCTAAGTCTTCCCAGCCATGATCACTGACAAGCATGATGGTGGCATTTGGGCCGGCTGCATCAACAATTCGCGCCAGCATTTCGTCTAACAATTCGTAATAGGAGTCGACGATTCCGCCAAACCTTTCTTTGAGCTCGGCGGCAATATCGGGGTCGAAGTTTTGGTTACGAAGTCGCGTGCGGATTTCCTCTTCTGATTGACGCATCAGCCAAAAGCGATGGGCCAAGGTGTCTGAGCCATCGAAGTAGGTCATCACCAGATTTGTATCCGGATTTTTGCGCAGCTGATCTTCAAGAATTGCTGTGTTGGTGAGCGTACTCGCGATGGACCAACGGGCAGTGTAAAGATAGCGCTCCAGGCTGGGAACCTTCTTGTAGAGTTTCGAGTTTTTAGGTGGCGCCACCACAACGCGTTCTAGCTCGGCTTTGGTAATGCTATCTGCTGAGCGAACCAACCCTTTGATGTCATTGAAAAGTGGTCCGGGATAGGTTTGCTTTTTGGCGTTGTTGTAAATTTTACCTTTGATGGAGGTTTGTTTACGTTGGCCTAAGGCAACGTATGGGGCAACCATGACGCCATCTATTTTTTCTGCAGGCCAAGTGTTGAGCCAGCCGACCACAAGATTTTTCTTGTTGGCTTCGGAGGTCATATTCCAGATGGCCGGCGCGGCGCGCATATCAGAAGTGACAAGCCGCTGCTTTTTCTTACGCTCCTTTTTGGGCCAGAACCAAGAACCGGTGACAAAGTCGAAGATGCGATGAACGCTGCGGTGATGACCTGTGGCGACTGTGGTCCACAAAGCCGGCGAACGCATGGGCTTTTCTGAAAGCAGATTCAGTCGAGCACCTTTTCGCATAAGTTTTTCAAAGGTAGGCAATTTGCCTTGCTCGATGAGGGGGTCGATGACGTTGAAGGTCATTCCATCCACCCCGATGATAAGCAGTCGCTCACTGGGGGCGGGCCGCGTATCCGCGTTCCCGGCGGTTACGCCGAGTGCTATTGCTGCTGTGATAAGACCTGCTGCGATGAATTTATACATATTCTTCCATTAAAGTTGGGACCTTATTCGGTATATTGCACATACCTCTGACGTTGTTTGAACATTTAGTGGATGGAAATTATTTCCTTTCACTTCTTGGTCGTGCAACAACGGCTTCGCAAAGGGAATCCAAGGATGAAAGTACTTCAAGACGCCAAGCCCATCTGGGCGGCAACGGTTCAGATGACCTCCACCACAGATTGGGAAAGCAATCTAAGTCGTGCTCAGGGTTATGTTGAAGAGGCCGTCGATGCGGGTGCTCGTTTTATCGCTTTACCGGAGAATTACGGCTTTCTTGGGCGAGAGAGCGATAAGCTGCCGCACGCTCAGCCGGTGGAGGGCGGGCCATTTCTTGAGCCATTACGAAAGCTTGCTCAAAAGCACAAGGTGGGCATTTTGGCGGGAAGTATCCCGGAAACGGGCCCCGATGCAGAACACGTTTACAATACCTCGGTCATGATTGGTACGGACGGACAAACTTTGGCCAGTTATCGAAAGATTCACCTCTTTGACATCGACATCCCCGGTGAGGTGAGTTTTCAGGAGTCCAGTGCCGTCACCGCTGGAGACCAAGCGGTTTGGGTGGATTTCGAGGGTTGGAAAATAGGTTTAACGGTTTGTTACGACTTAAGATTTCCCCATTTGTATCAAGCATTGGTGGATGGGGGCGCCTCTATTTTGACGGTACCGGCGGCGTTTACGCTTCAGACTGGCAAAGACCATTGGGAAGTGTTGCTGCGAGCAAGAGCCATCGAGAACCAGTGTTACGTTGTGGCGCCGGACCAGTTTGGACACCACAGTAAAGGCCGAGCATCTTGGGGCAAATCTTTGATTGCAGATCCCTGGGGAACTTTGGTGGCTCTTATGCCTGAAAAAGAAGGCTTTGCCATGGCTAGGCTTGATCCCGATGATGTCAGGCGTGTTCGCCGGGGTTTGCCATGCTTAAAACATCGAAAGCCACTTCAGAAAGACGGGACCTGAGCCCACTCTTGGGGTAGAACTTAGGTTTGCAGCGGGGAATTTATCGTGGATGTTCAAGATCGCATTTTATTTGTGGATGACGAAGAAGGCGTTCGGCGAGTCTTTGTCCGCACATTGGAGTCCCGAGGTTTCACCGTAGACTCTGTTGCCTCGATTGAAGAAGCCCACGGCGCAGTTCTCAAGCATGAGTACGCAGTTTTGGCCGTAGACTATGGTTTACCCGGTGCCGGGGATGGTCTGAGTTTGATCGATGAGCTGGCGCGGACCCAGCCGAATGCTGTTTGTGTCTTGGTCACGGGCCAGTGTGATTTGGACTTGGCTCTTAAAGCGGTCAATGAACATTCAATTCGTCACGTCATTTGTAAGCCTTGGAACATCGAAGAACTTAACTCCCTGATGAGACGGTCGGTTGAGGCCTATTGGGAGAGGTGCGGCCAGCGCTCCATTGAAGAGGGCATGGTGAAAGCAACCCAGAAGCTTCGTGAACAAAAGGCGGCCATTGAGGCCATGCGCGCCAAAACGGAGCAAGAAGTCGCTGAACTTTTGCTGAATGTGGCGGCTTTAAAAGGGCATGAAACCCGTGAGCATTGCCTCCGGGTCCAGGCTTACACGCGATTGATGGCAGAAAAACTCGGTATCGAAGGTGAAGAGCTGGCGGATATCTCTACGGGCGCGTTGCTGCATGACATTGGAAATCTAGGTATTCCAGACTCCATTCTTTTGAAGGCAGGTCCGCTGGACAATGCTCAATGGAAGCTCGTGCGACGTCACGTTGAGGTTGGTGCTGAACTTTTAAGCTCCATGGAGGGGTTGGAGGGCCCGCGTCAGCTGGTACTTGAGCATCATGAACGCTGGGATGGCAGTGGGTATCCCAAAGGTCTATCGGGCCATGAGATCAGCATGGGGGCTCGTATTTTTGCCATTGCGGATACGCTCGAGACTTTGCTCTCACCTCGGCCCTGGCGAAAGGCGTGGCCGTTACCGGAAGTGGTGGCCGAAATTCATCGCGGTGTTGGAATTCTCTTTGATCCTGAAGTGGTGGCTGCTTTTGATGCCATCGACACAACCGAATGGATTAAAATCCGTTCCCAATTTCCCGACAAGCTTTGGAATACTCAATCCAGTGGTCAGCCTTTAGAGCTGCCCGATAGCTCTGAATTAATAGCATCTAAGAATTAAGCCTGATTTCGCAGGTTATTTGGCCGATTTTTTGCGTCTTGCGGCCAGTCGTTCCATACGTTTGCAATGATGGGAATCTCTACATTGGCTCTGGTTCTGATGGTTCAGATTGGAGCGCCGCATATTGAGCATGTGCGAACCGATACAACGGACCAATGGAGCGTCTCGGCGGAAGCCGGTGCCGGTCAACTCGGTGACGCAGCTGCCATGTGGACCCAGCCTCGCTTTACGTTGCATCGTAACCAAATCGATGTGGTCTTGTCTTTGCCTTTGTGGGTGGGCTTTGAGCCTGAGGTTCAGCTTTTAAATGATGTGAGCGATCCCGAAACATGGTCGGCATTGATTGAACACTTAAGCGTTCGCAATGCCTACGGAGATGCAGAGCTCTATGTTGGAGCGTTGCGGGGTGAGCGCTTTGGCCACGGCAGCTTGCTTGACCAATACACTGGACGCATGGATCCAATGACGCCTCGAACCGGAGCCAGAGTTCGTTATTCGGCCTTCGGCGTTCACTCTGAATGGATCGTGAACAGTATTGTGAAGCCCCAAGTCATGGGCGGGCATCTTGAGACGGCTCCGCTGCGATATTTTGGTTGGGATGCTAAAAAACGATTTCGTGCATCTTTGGGCGGTGTCTTGGATGTTGGCACACCCATGGGCGATCACAAGGCCGTTATCGGTGGTCTCAACTTGGGACTCTCGGCGGTGGTATGGCGCAATGCAAATCTTGGTTTTGAGCTTTATACCCATGGGGTAGCCTTGGCCGGTGACAAATTTGGCGGTCATTTTGGTTTGCTTACAGAGTGGGGCCGAGACCGACGACGCTCCATGGCGCTGACGCTTCGAACCGAAGCGGTGATCGCTACCGAAGGCTATGTGCCGGGTTATTTTGATATGGCCTACGAGGCAGAGCGCTTGGGACTGCCGGAACAAGACCGGGGTGCGAAGGGCACTTGGCAAACGCCGGCAACACAGCATATTCGCATGCAGTCGGATTTTCGCATGGAGCGGATGCAGGTATCGGCATCCGTTGACGTCCGGCTAGACGGGCAAGCCAAGTACGCCTTGATGGGTCACTATGAAAGCGCCCAATGGGGTGTGGCTGGCATGTTGATGCAACGCCACATCACCGAAGCTCAAGATATTGTGGCCTGGGATGGCCAAACAGCGGCGATGCTTGAGGGCTCGGCGCGGCTTTATCGAAATCTTTATGGTTGGGCGCGGCTTTATCGTGGCTGGCATGAAGAAGACGCATCCGTAAATTCTATGACCGCTTGGAGCGTGGGCATTGGCTACGGGATGGCCAGGCTCTTTAAATAGGTCTTTTCTCTCCTCACTAACGCCACGCGTTAGGCATCTGCTCAGTTTCAATGGTTGCAATATCGTGGACCGGTGGATATCTCCCTTTGCGTAGAGTGTTGGTTGTAGGGCTCTGAATGAGGAGAGGCTTATTCAATAAGCCGTTTTGGTTATGACGCAAATTGAGAATGCCGGTTTAGAAAAACTCAATGAACGAGGATTAAGCACTTCGCTTTTGACGGCTTGCTTTGAGGCAAGTCGCGATGGTTTGGTTTTAGTCGATTCAAGTGGTCAAATTTTGGCGGCCAATCATGCGTTTATCAATTTATTGGGCCACAACACCGAGAGTGTACTTCAGAACAATTGGCTGAATTTATTTAAAACCGCTCAGAGAATTCGGGCCGAAGATACGCTGGCTGATTTGGTCAACGGCAAGCCGGGTTTACTGAAACATACCCGGATGCTGACGGCGGATAATCGCTTGGTGCCGGTTCGTATCTGGGGCCAGCTCTTAGAAGGTTGTGACCAGCCTTATGTACTGATGACCACTCAAGACCTGGATACAGAGAGCGAGCAGACCGGTGGAAAACGCCGCGTCGATGGACAAATTAAATACGCTCAAAAGTTAGAGAGCCTGGGTGTTCTCGCTGGCGGTATTGCTCACGACTTTAATAATCTTTTGGTAGGTGTACTTGGCAATGCTGGCTTAGCGTTGATGGAAATGGATGCAGAGCACCCTGCATCTGAATCGGTTCGTCATATTGAATCAGCGGCCATGAAAGCTTCAAAACTGACGGAGCAGCTTTTACTTTATTCCGGCAAACGTAAGTCGACTCAAAAAGTAGTGGAACTGACCAAAGTTGTAGATGGGGTTCGTCACCTCTTGGACGTTTGTAAAGCGCGCCAAGTCAGCGTGCACTATGAACTGGCTGAAGACATTCCTGGAATTTATGCCGACCCGTCTGACATGCAGCAGGTTTTGATCAACCTTGTGACCAATGGTTCTGAAGCTCACGAGGGCGATCCCGGCCAGGTTCGGGTGCAGGTAAGTTCACAGGTTTTGGCCAGTGAAGATCTTGGAAAAGCATGCGTGGGCTCTGGTCTTGCTGCGGGTCGTTACGTTTGTGTGGAAGTTGCTGATACCGGACGCGGCATCGATCAAGCAGCGATGGGTAAAATTTTCGATGCATCTTTTACCACCCGCTCCAAGGGGCGCGGCCTTGGTTTGGCAGCGGTACGAGGCATTGTTGAGAGTTACCATGGCGCCGTGATCATCGATTCAGAGCGCAATAAGGGAACATCGTTTAAGGTTTATTTCCCTGCGCGAGATGAAGCCATTGTTCCGGTGGATGAAGGGGTGGCCTCCTTGGTGGATTGGCGTGGTACCGGTACCATTTTGGTTGTGGATGATCAGGAAAGTGTACGTCAGGTAGCTTGCGAAACGCTTGCCTATTACGGATTCGATATTCTTACGGCCAGTGAAGGCAATGAAGCTCTGCAAATCATGGCCGATAAGGGCGATGATATTTGTGCGGTTCTCTTGGATATGACCATGCCGGGCATGAGCGGCGAAGAAACTCTTCAGGAACTTCGGGCAAGAGTGCCAGACTTGGGTGTGGTGATCTCATCGGGGTACAGCGAAGCGGAAGCTTCTCAGCAATTTGCGGGTTATGGCTGGGCAACATTTATCCAAAAGCCATACCGTCCCGTGGACTTAGCGCGCCGGGTGCGCCAGCTCTTAGAAGCGCACCCAAGGCTCTAGAAGCCAAAATCCATCAACAAAATCAACGAACTACCCTGATTCTATGCTTGTCACCACGGCACCGGCCGTGTATTGGGCGCAGCGTACGTATATTTAGGAGTGTGGCATGGCCATCAATATTGGAATCGTGGGTCTTCCCAACGTCGGTAAATCAACTCTTTTCAACGCCCTTTCAGCGGCCGGAGCAGAGAGTGCCAACTTTCCATTTTGTACCATTGAGCCCAACGTTGGTGTGGTACCGGTACCAGATGCGCGTTTGGACCAATTGGCGGGTGTTTACAACTCACAAAAAGTCATTCCTACCAGCCTTGAATTTGTGGATATCGCCGGCTTGGTAAAAGGTGCGTCCAAAGGTGAAGGCTTGGGCAACCAGTTCTTGGCCAACATCCGTGAGTGCAACGCCATCGCTCACGTGGTTCGCTGCTTTGATGATGAAAACGTTGTTCACGTAGATGGGAGTGTTGATCCGCTTCGCGACATCGAAGTCATTGAAACTGAGCTTTGCCTCGCTGACTACGCAAGTGTTGAAAAGCGCATCAACCGAACCGCCAAGCTTGCTAAAAGCGGCGACAAAGATGCCAAAGCCGATATGGCCGTTCTGGAAAAAGTTGAAGCACACTTAAACGAAGGCAAGCCGGTTCAGAGCCTTGGCCTAAGCGACGAAGAAAAGCTGCGCATCAAAGACATGCATATGCTGACCGACAAGGCCATGATGTACATTGCCAATGTTTCCGAAGACGATGCCGCGGACGCCGATGGCAACGAGCACGTGAAGAAGCTTAAAGAAGCGGTGGCGCCGGCTCCGGTGATTTGTATCAGCGCGGGAATTGAAGCTGAGATTTCACAACTCGAAGACGAAGAGCAAAAAGATTACCTCGAGTCATTGGGCTTGGAAGAGCCAGGGCTTCATAAGGTCATTCGCGAAGGTTACAGCCTTTTGCATCTCATTACTTACCTGACCGCTGGCCCTAAAGAGAGCCGAGCTTGGACCGTGAAAGAGGGTTCGACTGCTCCTGAAGCTGCGGGCGTGATTCACACGGATTTTCAGCGCGGCTTTATTAAGGCTGAAGTGACCCAGTGCTCTGACCTGGTTGAGCTTGGCAGTGAAGCGGAAGTCAAAGCCGCGGGTAAGATGCGCGTGGAAGGCAAAGAGTACATCGTTAAAGATGGCGATGTGATGCACTTTAGGTTCAATGTGTAACCTAGAAAGCCAAACCAGCTAAGAGCGGCTTACTTCTTGGGCTTAACCCATTCGAAACTCCACGAAGGTGCCCCGAGCGTAAATGACCGTAAAGCAAATCTTCCTCATTGATGCACTAGGGGCCGCAGTCAGCGTCGTCCTAATGTTTCTAATGTTGCCAGCATTCCAGTTATGGCATGGAATGCCCATGGATGCCTTGTTTGTGTGCGGCGTTTGCGCGACCGTTTGCATGGTTTATTCCGCCAGTTGTTTTGCATGGGCTAACCTACACCAATCCAAATGGCTGCAAGGCATCATGTGGATGAATACTGCCTATTGTGGGCTTACCATTTTCTTGATCAGTAGCCATTTCCCCGCACTTACCCCCCTTGGAGTCGTCTATTTTTTGACCGAAATCTTCGTCATTCTCGGACTTGTTCTCTGGGAACGGCGCGTTTATCGAACGACCTACTAAGCATTGAGCTGACAAAGTACTGCGGTGATATTTACGAAATGGTTTCTGTGTTTGTTCGGAAACTCGGATCCGTCACAACACGAATGACTCTTCGGTTCGAGGGAGAGCAGAAGAGGCAGGGATTCACTTGTTTGGAGACTCTACTCTCTAAATTCCTTCAATCATTAATAGGTCAGTCTTAGCGGCCATCTGACGAATGGCCTTTGCCGCGGTATATTCGTCAGATTCATAAAATGTTTTTGCCGCTTCCATGTCGTCGAACTCGATAAGCATAACAGCTCCGCGAAGGTCACCTTCACGGTGATCTGCATGGGGCCCCTTGGCCAAGACACGACCTCCATACTGTGCAATGCAAGGACCTGCCATGGCGGCAAACTCTGCGAATTTTTCTTTATCGTGAACGCGAATATGGGCAATGAGGTATGCTTTGGCCATGACTTGATACTCCTGGTTATGGTTCGTTGGTAGATTGCTAATAGATTAGGTCGTTGGGTGCAATCTGAATGCACTCTTGCACATGTTTTCTATGGGAAGCTCTATTCTTTTGAATAAGGTGCCAGTTGCCAGGCCGTCCGTCGAGAAGAAGGAAGCCTTAGGACCTTTTGTGTGATTAGATGTGCTTATGTCTAACCCAGCTCTTTTTACCGGCCCCATTCTTGTGACTGCTGCGTACTTCATACTTTGGTACGCTTTACTCTTTCGCCAGATACGAACCAAGTATCGACTGCGGGAAGAATATGCGGGCCGCAACGAAACCTTTGACCGCTACTTTGGCAAGGACCCGCACATGTTGGCCATGGACCGGGCCGTGGTCAACACCCAAGAGCAGATGGTGCCTTTCCTTTTTGCCCTTTGGCTTCATGCTGCGGTGGTGTCAGTTGCTGCTGCAACGATACTGGGTACGGCCTACGTGTTGTTTCGCGCCCTTTATCCGGTTTTGCTGGGACCGAAACTAGATAACAAGGTGGGGAAGAAAATTGTTTTTGCCACAATCCCTTCCTACCTCATTGTCTTCTATCTGCTTGGCAGCACGGTGTGGGCGGTGGCGATTTCGAACTCTCTTTAGCTCTTTAAAGCCTCGGCCAATCGGCGCAAAGCATCCAAACCGCTGGCTCCAAGCCGTGCACACCGCTCTGGGCTCCATCCGAAAATAGGATCTGGCGCATTGGCGTTGTCTTTAAATGGCATTTCAAGGGTGTAAGCCGGACACTGAAAGCGGTTAGCTACGGCATTGGTACACATCGTGAGGTTGGCTTTACCGGGGGCTGCTACCGCATATCCAAACTCCCGTTGCAAATCGGGATTGGCCTCTTCGTAGGCTGCGGCAAAGATTTCGCAGAACTCGGCAATGCGGGTGTTTTCGTAGACAGGAATGCCTTCTGCGCCGCTTAGAAAGTTGTAGGGCAATTCTTCGTCGCCGTGAACATCCAAGCAGAAGTCCACGCCCGACGCGTCCATGGCCGCGAGGGTGTGGTAAACCTCTGGGCTTCGTTCAAGGGTGGGCTCGGCCCATTCACGGTTGAGGTTGGCGCCGGCAGCGTTGCATCTTAAGTGTCCGCGAATCGCACCGTCGGGATTCATATGCGGAACAATGTGAAACGTTGCCATGCTGCGCATCTGTCTTGAAATGGCATCATCGGGGTGCAAAAGCCGGTCTAAGAAACCTTCCATCCACCATGACGCCATGCTTTCGCCGGGATGCTGGCGGGCAATGACCCAGAATTTTAAAGGGCCGTCGCCAACCACCAAACGATGCAGGTCGCGGCCATCCACGGTGGCGCCGAGTCTATCGACCGTAACCAGATCCGAGAGCTGGCATTGGGCGAGAAGCTCGAGGTGCTGCTCGTGGCTGTGAGGTGCAAAGTAGGCATACCACTGCATTTGGCCTTCTGGATGATGGTTGATGGTTAAGACGCCGTCTTCAAATTCGGTATCCACGCGGATCCAGTTGCGGCGGTCGATGCTGGTGCAAACCCGATAACCTTCCCAGGCTTTGGGGTAACTGGCTTCACCGGCATTGAGAATGCGTAGAGTGCATGCCTCATCTTGGGCACCATCCACTCGAAAATGAAACCACTGCATGTGCTCGCCGCCAGCATCTTTTTTAATGCGCAGGTTGGCGACATGGTTGTCTAGGATTTCGACGACTTCGATATTGCCTGAGTCAAAATGAGAATCGATATGCATGGTATACCTCGCCTTGAAAGCTGTGATGCGGATAGCTCAACGATGGACTCTTTAGAGTTTATTGGGCAAGGGCACAAGAACAAAGGCGCTCTTGGGACGTAAATCTACGTGCGGATTGAGACTTGAGAGCCTAAGGGGTATCTCAGTTAGAGCCGAACCAGCAGCAGGAGTAATGCCGACACGGATACAATGCTGGTCAGGGTCCTAAACCTATTCCAGCGATTCCAGGGAGCCTCAAAATCTTCTCGTGCCTTTGCCAAGTCGGATTCGCCCAACGACTCAATATTCAGAGCTTGCAAGGCATTGTTAAGGGGAATGTTAAAGCGAACCGTGGGCAGCTGAACTGCCAGCAAGTAAAGAGCGGATGCGCCCCAGAGATGATAAAGCTCTCCGCCACTCAGGTTCATGGTGCCCAAAACAAGCATTGCTATCACTGAGAAGATAGAGCCGACCCAGACCAGCATAAATGCCGGTTGGTTGTTTTGGATGATCCCATCCATATGTTTGAAGGCCAGAAGAAATTCTCGATCAGATAATTTGGCAATACCCGGCATGACCACCGCGGCAAATCCAAACACCAAGCCTGCCACCAGGCTACACAATAAAATAGAGAGCATCACGATAATGTAAAGCAAATCTAAACTCATGGTTTTGAATCCTTACGGGCAAGTTCCTGGGTGAGGTAGTCGAATACCAGCCTAAGGCGCCGACTGGTTTGTAGCTCTCGGTGACACACCATCCAGATAGGAACGGGAATCGCGGGGAAGTCAGGAAACACCTTGACCACTTTGGGCTCGCTGCTTCCTACCTCCTCCATCATCAAGCAGACTCCAACGCCTTGCTTACACAGTTCCCACATCACGAGGTGGCTACTGGTTTCTACAACGAACTGTTCTTGGGTCACGTCGACCCCCATAAACTTCTTATATTGCTTCACCATCCGTGCGCTGCTTTCAAAAGCAAAAAGATCCGTGCGGTAAAGGTCTTCTTGGGACTCAAGTGGTCCCATGCGTTTGATGTAGCTGGGAGATGCATAATAGTGGGCGGTGCTCTCCCTCACTTTCTTGGCAATCAAATCTGGTTGGGTCGGCTCGAAGTTACGAAGTGCAATGTCCGCTTCGCGGTGGTGTAGATCTCGAACTTCATTCGTAACCACCAGCTCCAAGGTAATCCCAGGATGGTCCAGGCGAAGGCGACTCAAAATAGGAGGGAGTATGTAGTGGGACACCGCCTCGCTGGCGGTGATGCAAACATTGCCTTCGACGGATTCAGACTGTCCGGTGGCTGCGAATGATGTTTTTCGCGCGGCAGCGCCCATAGCACGCACATGCTCGAGCAGCTCCAAACCACTGGTGGTTAACCGCAGTCCGGTACCAATGCGCTCGAAGAGGGTCACGCCCAGCTCTTCTTCTAAAGCCGAGACCTGCCTTCCAATGGTGGGTTGGGTCGAGGCCAAAGCTCTTGCCGCAGCCGAAAATGAGCCTTCTTCTGCGGTGACGAGAAAGGCGCGGGCGCGATTCCAATCGAAATTGAGGCTTCTCCAGTCCATGCAGAAATGTATAGCAGGTGTGCTGAATTAGGTAAATGACATTTAAAAATGCATTGATAGGGTAGACGGCGTTCAACCAGAGAAAGGCAGCCATGAACCCCGACCCTACAAGCCAAGCCCCGAAGCATCACTTCCTCGTGATCGCTGCAGCATCTCGCGGAGCCCGGCTCTTCACCAAGAAGGCTCTACGTCAGGGGCATTCAGTCACCGCGCTCTGCCGCGCTGTGGATGATAAGGCTGCCTTAGAGCGCATGGAGAAGATTCTTGCAGAAACCTCGTTGACCGTAGGGGAGGTTGCAGAGGCGCATGTTCCAGGGGGGCTCCAGGCGAGTTGCCTGAATATTTTAGAGGCGCAAACTTATGAGCACATTCTGACGAGCCATGCATCCATTGATCGGGTGTGTTGTTTTGTTGGGGTAACGGGAATGCGTCAGATGATGAGCCGCAGCGTGAGGCTTTACACCCAAACCATCCGTGCACTGATTGAAGGCATGAGAGCAAGCCGCTGGGTTGAGTTCTTCTATCACGGTTCATCAGGGCTTGAGGGGCCTCCGGGTGAGAGCACGCCTCAACTGCCAGCAAACTTCAGTCCCAAGTGGATTCTTGATTTAGGACTCAAAGTACCTGCCGCACGAGACTGTTTTGAAAGTGAGTCGTTGCTTGCAACCGCTGCTGTGGACGGGCTCAAGTTCACCGTTTTTCGTCCTGCATGGCTCACCACAGCTCCTGCAAAGAGGAACTACGGTTTCTGCTTTGACACCGCATCTATGAACGACGGCGACTTCCCTCTGCGAGATGCAAAAACCACCATTAGTCGAGAGGATGTCGCTGAAGAAATGTTGCGGGTGGCAACCCTTCCCGACCATGAACGTGCGGGTTGGTTTGGACGCGGCGTCTATTTGGTTGACAGAAAATAGATAGAACCGCTCCCGGCTGACTTCAGTCCATGCCGCCGAGGCAGCAAGAGCTCCAACAAATCACCTTGAAGCATGAGTCGACATTGATTGAGAGAGAGGTACCCATGAACGCCAGCCTGACCAACGATGACCGAGAACCAAGACCACAGACCATTTTAGTGGCAGGTGCTACCGGGAAAACCGGTGGTTCTCTGGTGGAGCAAGCCCTTGCTCGAGGTCATGCTGTTCGCGTGATTGTTCGTTGCCGCTCGCGGCTACCGGCAGCAGTGGTGGAGCATCCTAAGCTGACCATTCTTGAGGCAAGTATCTTGGAACTCTCTGACCGGGAGTTGGCCGATAGTGTCAAGGGATGCGATGCGGTGGTGTCGTGCCTGGGCCATGTCATCAGCTTTAAGGGCATTTTCGGAGCACCGCGCAAGTTATGTACAGAAGCTGCGCAGCGTTTATGCCAGGCGATTGAGGCCAATGAGCCAGATTCTCCAGTGCGATTTATTTTGATGAACACGGTGGGGGTCGCAAACCCGGATTTGGGAGAGCAACGCACCTGGTCCGAGAAGGTTGTGCTTGCGTTATTACGTTGGTGCATTCCGCCGCATCGAGACAATGAGTTGGCGGCGCACCATTTACAAAGCCATGTTGGCTCGTCCAGTGGTTATGTTCAATGGTGTAGCGTGCGACCCGATTCGTTGATTGATGCAACTATTTCTAACTACGATGTGGTAGCTTCGCCGGTCACGGGTATATTTACCGGAAGACCCACAGCGCGGAGCAACGTGGCTCATTTCATGTTAGAGCTTGTAGAGGATGATATCCTTTGGGAGACTTGGAAATTCAAAATGCCCGTGATTATGAATCGTTTTGAGCAGGGAAGGCTTTCGTAATGTCAATTTGGGAAAAGCATGTTCTGCCCCATGGTGACCTAGAGCAACTGGCGCCTGGACTTTGGCAGGTGACAGGCAGCTTGGCACGCAACCCGCTGCCGCGAAACATGCAAATATGGAGGGCGCCCTCGGGTGGTTTACTCATTCACAGTGCCATTTGTTTGGATGAAGCAGGCATGGCCAAAGTGGATGCCCTCGGACCGGTTC
>CAZZDT010000012.1:0-14248 GCA_964652435.1 uncultured Bdellovibrionales bacterium | reverse complement strand
TTGGGGTCGAAGAGTGGGGCTACGATGAGATCAATCTCAATGTGGGATGTCCCAGTGACCGCGTTCAAAATGGGAATTTTGGTGCGGCTTTGATGGCGCGTCCTGAGATTGTGGCCGAGTGCGTGGTTGCTATGAAGCAAGCGGTCGACGTTCCGGTGACTGTAAAGCATCGCATCGGCATTGACGACATTGACCAATACGAAGATATGCATCGGTTTGTTTCCATTGTGCAGGAATCCGGTTGTAAAAGGTTCGCAGTGCATGCCCGTAAGGCTTGGTTGCAAGGCTTAAATCCAAAGCAGAACCGCGAAATTCCTCCCCTGCGCTATGAAGAAATTTATCGCTTAAAAAATGAGTTTCCCCACCTTACGGTTGAGATTAACGGTGGCATCAAAACGTTGGATGCCATGCAGGAGCATCTTGAAAAACTCGATGCCGTGATGATTGGCCGCGCCGCATACGATAATCCTTATATGTTTAGCCAAGTTGATTCTTTGTTCTACGGTGAAACAGATTTGGGGCTCTCACGTCATGAAATCGTGGAGTCGATGTATCCGTATATTGAAGACTGGTTGGCAAAAGGTGGCCGGTTGAATCAGGTGACTCGCCACATGATGAATTTGTTTGTGGGAAGACCTCGGGGCAAGTTATGGCGTCGAAACCTTACCATTGAGGCGCCGAAAGATGGAGCAGGACTTCAAGTGCTTCAAGACACTTTGGCCCTGATTCCCGATATCAAAGATGATTTAGCGGCTTAGATTGAAGCCTCTTACCAAGGTCTGGTTCCCCACCAAGTTCCACCCAGATAAGCTCCCACAACCACTTCGAATCCACCATTGGAAATGGTTCCGGGTGCTGAAGTGGTAGGGGCTCCCAAACGGTCCGCGCTGTTGTCCAAGTCGTCATCGTAGATGGTTGCAGCTTGGTCAAAGTGCATGATTTCCCACTCAACCATAATGGCATCTAACACACCGATGACTGAGCTGATGACATCGTTTCGCGATTGAATACAGAGCCCTTCAATGGTTGGTTCCATGCCGCAAATACCAAGGCTTGAGCAGAGAGTATTGCCAATATCTTGGGCGAGCCCACCGCAATCAATCAAAGATTGGAGTGCGGCTTCCAAGGTGGTGAATTGCCCTTGAGAGGAAAGCTCGGTGATGTAGTTCAGGATATAAGTTACGAGCTGTGCAATTTGAAATCGGACTCTTCGTTGAGGAAGAATGAATTGGTCCCCAGAAACTTCACCTTGAAAAGGAAGCGCTTCAGCACCAATGACGCCAAAATCGGTCACGTATTGGTTAAGGGGCACACTTACTTCCGCACAGGTTGGATAGTTGGGATCTTGCATGCCGAGCGGACAGCCATCGATGATCATGATGGTTGCTTGTTCCCAATCTTCTTCGCCATCAATTGGAGCATCACCACCAACATGATTCACTTCCATTTTGGCGTCGATTCTTACGTCCTGGAAAAATTGAACAATGCCATTGAGGATGTGAACAAGGTCACTGACCCAGCCGGGAATGTAGTTGTCGACCACATCTTGGAGAAGGGTGCCCACCAAGGGAATACTGGTGAGGTCTTCGTTGCCTAAGAGCACTTGATCCAGCAGATCAATTTCAACCCCGAGGCCACCGAGCGGGCCAAGATATTCAGACCAGTCTAAATGATACTCTGTATTCCAGCTTCCACTCACGCCGATTGGGTAGGTGGGTTCATCCGGTTCGATGTCTTGGGTTGGGTCGAGCTCATCGTTTGGATCTGTATCGTCGTTGATGGTGGGGGTATCGTCACCATTGGGAACGCCCGTTGGAACGCATTCACCATTTTCGCAAATGTAGCCGATTGGACATTCGGTATCGTCGATGCAACCGGTCGGTTCATCTTCTTTGTCACTGGCCAAGCTGTTGAGATTGTCGTTGGCGCAACCACCTAAGACCGCAAAGGCGAGAATTAGGAACATAGATGCTAAACTTCTCATTAGAAATCCCCCTTATGGTGCTTTGCTTCCCCTGCTGACACACCAAGTCAAAGAACCCTACACGCAGAGGTGCGAATCTGGCTACACACTTGTAATGAAATTTATGTTTATCTGATCTAGTGTCGGTTTTTGTCCTACATTCGGCTACATCAGTGAATGCCATTTGCTTAAACGGCACTGAATAAATCTCGACGAATTCTCTACGGTAAAACCGCCCTTATAACCGTCAAATGTTGTTCCTATTGATGATTCAACCATAATAAAAAAAATGATGTCATTAAAACTTAATCTTTTCAGTGGTTTATGCTCCGTCAGGTGATACCCGATATAAGTCCGGGTGCGTCAATTTACTGATGTGGCTATTGACAGAGTCCCCCTGTCTAACGCACTGTGTTGTTTACCACGCACCATGCAAGTGGGGGACAATCGCTTCAGTGTTCGTGGAAAAATAAGGATTTCAATAATTTTTCTGACTGTTTAGGTGGGTTTTTCAAGCCCGCAACCCTGGCTCACTGCCTTTTTTGCCTGTTGAGGAAGGATGGGGATAGTACGAATGTCATATGGATTTCCCGAGAAGCACGGCCTTTATGATCCCGCTAACGAAAAGGACAGCTGCGGCGTTGGTTTCGTCGCAAATATTAAAGGCAAACGCAGTCACGGGGTAATTCGAGACGCGGTGAAGATGCTAGATTGCATGGACCACCGAGGTGCTTATGGCTGTGAAGCCAATACTGGCGATGGTGCTGGGGTCCTGACGGGCCAGCCATTCGAGTTTTTGGCCGAAGTAGCCAAGGACGAGCTGGGTGTCATTTTGCCGGAGCCAGGAAAGTTCGCCGCTGGTTTGGTCTTTTTACCAGTTGATGAAACCGAGCGAGCAATTTGTCGCAAGCATTTAGAGGACATCATCACAGATCGTGGTCAGAAGTGTCTGGGGTGGCGGATTGTCCCCGTGGATCCCGACGCAGCGAATTTGGGCCCAAGTGCTCGAGCCAGCCAGCCATTTATTGAGCAGATTTTCGTTGGGGCCGATGATGCCATGGACGAAATCAGCTTCGAGCGTGAACTCTACTTGATTCGGAAAAAAGTCACGAGCTTGGTACGCAACTCAGAGCTCAAGGAAGCAGGACGGTTTTATATCTCGTCCCTTTCTCCACGAACGATTATCTACAAAGGGATGTTGGCGCCTTATCAGGTTCCACTTTTTTATCCCGACCTAGCCGATGAGCGCTTTACGTCGCACTTGGCCATGGTGCACTCGCGATTCTCTACCAACACGTTCCCATCTTGGGACCGTGCGCAACCGAATCGGTTTATGGCCCATAACGGTGAAATCAATACACTGCGTGGCAATGTAAACTGGATGCGTGCCCGTCAGGGTGTGGTTGAAAGCGAGCAATACGGAGAAGACCTCAAAGATCTCTATCCAATTGTTGAGCCAGACTTAAGTGACTCGGGTTCTTTCGACAATGTGCTCGAGTTTTTGATGATGAATGGTCGCACCCTGCACGAAGCGGCCATGATGATGGTTCCCGAAGCCTGGGAAAATCACACACTGATGAGCCAGGAAAAGAAGGACTTCTACGAGTACCACGCTTGTATGATGGAGCCCTGGGATGGTCCGGCTTCTATTGCTTTTACCGATGGACGTTACATCGGTGCATTGCTTGACCGAAATGGTTTGCGACCCAGTCGATATTACCTAACCCACGATGATCGCGTCATTATGGCATCTGAGGTCGGCGTTGTACCTGTTGACCCAGCCAATGTGAAGCGCAAGGGACGTTTGGAGCCAGGCCGTATCTTCTTAATTGATTTTGAAGAAGGCCGATTGATTCCTGATGCAGAAGTAAAGCAGGACATCGCTACACGACGTGCTTACGGAAAGTGGCTTCAAGAGAACAAACTCGACCTTACGAATATTCCGTCTGCAAAAGTGTTGCCGGCTTTCAGCGGTAAAACTTTGGTAAGCCGATTGCGTGCATTCGGATACACCACCGAGACCATTTCGTTCATGTTGATTCCAATGATTGTGCAAAAGCGTGATCCTATTGGCTCCATGGGTAACGATGCTGCATTGGCTTGTTTAAGTGACAAGCCACGCATGGTTTATGATTACTTTAGACAACTCTTTGCTCAGGTAACCAATCCGCCCATTGACTCGATTCGTGAAGAAATCATCATGAGTCTCGGCTGCTACATTGGCCCGGAAGCAAACTTACTGGATACAACACCGGCCAACAGCCACCGTCTCTTTATTCCGCATCCTATTCTTAGCAATAAAGAGTTCGCGGCCATTAAAGAGTTGGACCATCGCGGCTGGCGTTCCAAGGTTATTGATATCACTTGGCCCCGCGAAGAGGGCGCTGATGGTATGACTGCTGCCTTAGAGCGAATCTGCCGAGAGTCCGAAGAAGCAATTGATGAAGGTTACAGCGTCGTGATTCTTTCCGACCGTAATATTTCTCCATCACGCATCCCGGTCAGTACTTTGATTGCAACAGGCGCAGTTCACCACCATTTGGTTCGTCAAGAGAAGCGAACTCAAATTGGTTTGGTCGTTGAGACGGGTGAAGCACGTGAAGTGCATCATCACTGTTTGCTCATTGGATACGGTGCAGATGCCATCAATCCGTACGTAGCTTTCGAAGCATTGTGGCAAGCTTATCTCGATGGGATGTTCCCAGGGGATGAAGTTTATGAAAGCCCGGCCAGAGTTGAGCAAATGTACCGTAAGGCGGTTGCCAAGGGCATGCTCAAAGTTATGGCGAAGATGGGAATCTCGACTTTGCGTTCTTACAAGGGGGCTCAAATTTTCGAGGCCGTTGGTTTGGCTTCGGATGTTGTTGAGAAGTGTTTCGTCGGTACAGCAAGTCGCATCGAAGGTGTGAATTTGAAAGTGTTGGCGGATGAAGCCCTTAGACGTTTCGAACTGGGCTATCCCGGGCGTGATCAGGTGAGACTGAATGTCTTGAGTAACTCAGGTGAGTTTCATTGGCGAGCCGATGGCGAACGCCATATGTGGGACCCTGAATCCATTTCATCTTTGCAGCGTGCCGCACAAACCAACGACAAAGATGCATATTGGAAATTCGCCGAGCATGTGAACGAAGAGACAACCCGTGCATGCGAACTCCGTGGTTTGATGGACTTCAAAGAGCAGGAGTCGATTCCGCTTGAAGAAGTTGAAGATGCCAAAGAGATTGTGAAGCGCTTTTGCACCGGTGCGATGAGTTTTGGCTCTATTTCTGCTGAAAGTCACGAAACCCTGGCCATTGCGATGAACCGCCTGGGCGGCAAGTCGAATACGGGCGAAGGTGGCGAAGACCCAACGC
Source organism: uncultured Bdellovibrionales bacterium (assembly GCA_964652435.1). Lineage (GTDB taxonomy): Bacteria > Myxococcota > XYA12-FULL-58-9 > XYA12-FULL-58-9 > JABJBS01 > JABJBS01. The sequence continues at coordinate 8,932 of CAZZDT010000012.1, read as the reverse complement.
GCTTTGCACCTTTAGGCAATGGCGATAGCAAACGCTCAGCCATTAAGCAGATTGCAAGTGGACGCTTTGGAGTGACCATTTGGTATTTAGCGAATGCTGATGAGATTCAGATTAAGATTGCTCAGGGGGCCAAGCCAGGTGAAGGTGGAGAGCTGCCGGGCAAGAAGGTGGATGAGACCATTGCGAATACGCGGTATTCAACGCCGGGCGTTGGCTTGATTTCACCGCCACCCCATCACGATATTTATTCTATCGAAGATCTGAAGCAGTTGATTCAAGATGCAAAGAACGCGAACCCAACGGCTCGCATCAGTGTGAAGCTGGTAAGTGAAGTAGGTGTAGGAACCATTGCTGCTGGTGTGGCTAAAGCCTACGCCGACCACATTTTGATTTCCGGTTCCAATGGCGGAACAGGTGCTTCACCGCTTACTTCCATCAAGCATGCCGGGTTGCCTTGGGAGCTTGGCTTGGCTGAGGCACACCAAACCTTGGTGATGAACGATTTACGTTCAAGGGTTGTTGTGCAGACAGACGGCCAGCTGAAGACTGGTCGCGATGTCATGATAGCCACCTTGCTCGGAGCTGAGGAATACGGATTCAGTACGGCTCCATTGATTACTTTAGGTTGTATCATGATGCGCAAGTGTCACTTGAATACTTGCCCTGTCGGAATAGCTACGCAAGATGCTGAGCTTCGTAAGAAGTTTAAAGGCAAGCCAGAGAGTGTGGTGAATTATCTCTTCATGGTTGCCGAAGATATGCGCCGATGGATGGCGAAACTTGGTTTTAGAACCATCAACGAAGCCATTGGCCGTTCGGATCTCTTGAAGATGCGCGACGACATCGACCACTGGAAAGCCGATGGTATCGATTTAACGAAGCTCTTAACGCCTGCGCGAAGAATGCATGATGCTGTTGAGGTTTATTGCACGAAGAAGCAAGAGCATGGTTTGGAACATGCTTTGGACAACGAACTGATTGAGAAATCTGCTCTGGCCCTCGAGAAGGGTGAGCCAGTCCGCTTCAGCACTGAAATCAAAAACACAGACCGAGTTGCCGGTACCATGCTGAGCCACCGTTTGGTGAAGCGTTGGGGCGGAAACATGCTGGAAGAGGATACCATCCATATCGATATGAAAGGCTCGGCCGGTCAGAGTTTGGGTGCATTTCTAGCGGGCGGTATTACCATCGAGCTTGAAGGCGATGCCAATGACTATGTCGGAAAAGGTCTGTCTGGTGGTAAAATTGTTGTTTACCCGCCAGAGGAATCTACCTTTGATGCAGCAGACAACATCATCGTTGGGAACGTTTGCCTCTATGGGGCAACTGGAGGCATGGCTTTTATCAGCGGCAAGGCAGCTGAGCGCTTCGCCGTTCGAAACAGTGGTGCTCGTACGGTCATTGAAGGCGTAGGTGACCACGCATGTGAATACATGACCGGCGGTCGTGTGGTGGTTCTTGGTCCAACTGGTAGAAACTTCGCTGCAGGCATGAGTGGCGGAATCGCTTATGTTTGGGACCCAGATGGTACTTTTGCCAGCCGTTGCAATTTAGGAATGGTCGAAATTGAGCCAATTGAAGTGGTTGGCGATGTCAAAGAAGTGCGAGGTCTGATCACATTGCATTATCGTCACACGGGTTCTGAGGTCGCGAAAGACTTTCTTTACAATTGGGACGAGCGACTGAAGGAAATTGTTCGCGTTATGCCGCTTGATTACAAGCGTGTCCTGCGTGCTCGAACGGATGACCGCAATATGCGGGGCGCATTTGATGGGGAGGTGGCCAATGGGTAAGCCAACTGGATTTCAAGAGTTTGATCGCAAGACGATTTCATATCGCGAGCCATTGGTTCGTATTGGCGATTACAAAGAAATTTACACTGACCCTGCTCAAGAGCATTTGATGAAGCAAGGTGCGCGCTGCATGGACTGCGGCGTTCCTTTCTGCCAGTCGAATTCGGGTTGTCCCATCGATAACTTGATTCCTGAGTGGAACGACCTTGTTTACCAAGGGCGCTTTAAGGAAGCCATCGACCGGCTTCACGCAACCAATAACTTTCCTGAGTTTACGGGACGTGTTTGCCCTGCACCTTGCGAAGGTGCATGTGTACTTGGAATAACCGAAAAACCAGTCACCATTAAGAACCTTGAGAACTCAATCGTTGATCGAGCCTTTGACGAAGGCTGGGTTGAGGTGCAGGCACCGCAGACGCGAACGGGCAAGAAAGTAGCGATTGTAGGTTCGGGCCCCGCGGGTTTAGCAGCTGCTCAACAGCTGAATCGGGCAGGGCACTTTGTTACGGTTTATGAACGCGCCGACCGAATTGGTGGATTGTTGATGTACGGCATTCCCAATATGAAGCTGGAAAAAGACTTGGTTGATAGACGGATTCAGCTTTTGCGAGACGAAGGCATCGAGTTTGTGACGGGGGCTGATGTGGGTAGAACAGTCGACCCTAAGAAAATGCTCGATGAACACGATGCAATGCTTTTGGCGACAGGTGCTACTAAGCCAAGAGATTTGCCAATTGATGGCCGTGAACTTAACGGAATCCATTTTGCGATGGATTTTCTGACGGCAAACACCAAAAGTCTTCTCGATTCGAATCTAGATGATGGAAACTTTATCTCAGCCGAAGGTAAAGATGTTGTGGTCATTGGAGGTGGTGACACCGGAACCGATTGCATTGGCACTTCGATTCGACATGGCTGTAAGAGCGTGGTGAACTTTGAACTCTTGCCGCAACCCCCAGAAGACCGAGCAGCTGGAAACCCGTGGCCAACTTGGCCTCGTATTTTTCGAGTTGATTACGGACACGAGGAAGCAACCCGTAAGTTTGGGGATGACCCACGAGAATACTGCGTATTGTCGAAAGGCTTTATCCGGGGAGCCGACGGGAATGTTGCCGGCATTAAAACAGTTCAAGTGGACTGGGAAAAAGACGAGACGGGCCGTTTCCAAATGAAGGAAATCGAAGGCACGGAACGAGAGTGGAAAGCCGACTTGGTTTTACTGGCTCTGGGTTTTCTTGGACCAGAGCATTATATCTCGGAACATCTTGGATGTGAGCTGGATGGTCGCTCGAACTACCAAGCAAAGCACGGTGAGTTTGAAACGAATATTCCAAAGCTCTTCACGGCTGGAGATTGTCGTCGAGGACAGTCTCTTGTGGTTTGGGCTATCAACGAAGGCCGTGGGGCAGCACGCTCCATTGATACTTTTCTGATGGGCTCAAGTGAGTTGCCGGCACCCGACAATCATTGATCAACCGGGATGTTCTGAGAGGTTCGCGTTCCAGGGGCTGCGAAGCAGTAGTTCGTCGGCTCGGTGCCTAAGTTCTTGGCTTAAGTTATTGGCTCGAGCATCTTCGAAAGCGTCCACCAAATCCTGAATGCTCTTAAAGCGGTCGTCCGGTTTTTTCGCCAAAGCAAGAGCCAATACTCGGCTGATATCCTCCGGTAAATCCTTGGCCAGCTTGTTTGGGTTCTTTGGATTCACATACACAATTCGAAACAACGTTTGCGGCAAATTGGATGCAGTAAACGGTGTGTGTCCGGTGAGTGTGCGATAGAGAACAGCGCCCACTGAAAAGATGTCGCTGCGATGGTCTGAATCATGTCCACGAGCTTGCTCGGGCGACATGTAGCCGGGTGTTCCGATCAATCCATCTCGAGTCAGTGTGCCTTCTGAGTCGGTGAGTTTGGATACGCCGAAGTCTAGGATTTTCCAGTGACTGTCAGTGGTATGGGATGAGGCCGTGCGAAAGAGGTTAGAAGGTTTGATATCGCGATGGATGATATTCATTTCGTGAGCAAGGCGAATACCTTCACCAACCTGTTGAAGCAGTTGACGAACGCTTTCTAAATCGAGTTTGGGTTGTCGCCGAAGCACTGAGCCCAAGTCTTCACCTTCTAGCCATTCCATGGCGAGGTAGGGTAGACCGTCGCCCATTTCACCCACCTCATGAATTTTCACAACATGGGGTGACTGAATACGCCTGGCAATGTTGCCTTCTCGAATGAACCGTGTGACCGCAGTTGAACGATAGAGGGCGGCGGCTTGCAGGACCTTAACGGCAGCAGGACTTCCATCTTGGTCATGGGTTGCCCGGTAGATTTCACCTACTGCCCCTCGAGCAACAATATTTTCCAAGAGGTAAGAGCCAGCCAGGGCTCGGGTGTATCGACCGCTTTGCCCTGAGCCAGCTTTAAGGGCTTTTTCAAGGTCGTGCCGTGCTTCTACAAGTTCGTTTTCTTTTTGCTGAGCCAGTTGGGTTGCTTCAGCGGCAGTGAGGATAGCGTGATGCATAGACTCTCGGGAACGTCTTGAGAGCCATAAGGTCGATAGTAAAACTGAGGGAACCATCACCAGCATAAAGAGCCGTTCGCCCATACCAATATTTGAAGGAGCAAATACGCCGGGGTCATCAACAACACCAAATGTGATCAAAGCGCCCATGGTCGCGTAACCAAAAATCGCAAAGAGAGAGATGGCACAGGCATGAAAAAGGTCCATTGAAAACGCGAAGAAGGTGATACCCAGCGTAATAACAATTGGAGTGGGAGATAGAACTCCCAAGTAAAGCGTGATGGGAAGCGATACCACTGCAGCCGTCCAACCAAAGATTCGAAATACCTTCGGAGTGTACGAATTATGCTGTTGAATGGTGTACCAGACCCAAGCGCAGACGACTCCAAGGCTGGCAAGGGCCGCGATAGAGATGCGTTTGAGAATGAGATTTCCGTCGAGCAAAGGCAGTAAAAGCACTACAACCATGCAGAGATAAAGAAGCACAATAGACCAAGAAGAAGCTCGACTTCCTTCTTCATCAAAGGCGGCCGTGGCAGCTGATATCTTTGGGTTGGTCTTCTCCACCGGCTCGATGACGTCGATGGTAGGCGGACTTGGCGGATTTTGAGCCAAGGGTGGTGGCAGTTGTTCTACAAGTCCAGCACCCGCAACTGTGGGGTCCAACTCACCTAAGCTGACTTCGATTTCGTCGATTTTTGAAAGACTGGGTGGGTTCATGGTTCGAATGCGTATCTGAGCACCTGTGCGCAGAATCGTCTACCCCCTTTTCAGTGCTGATTTGGCACATTCGAGATCCGGATTACAAGCGAAACGACCTGCCAATTTTTTGATGGGTTGCCCTTGCGTTGGTAGGTGGGAGTTATTCACTGGATTGGGAGAGGCGAATGAGATTTCTGGGCTTGGTTTTGATGGTTCTGTTAGCTGCCTGCGGTGGTACCGAGCAAGGTTCAGATTTGGTTCAAACCCCTGAAATCAAACCGTTACCGGCGCTTGGTGACTTGTATTTGGATGAGCTTTCGGCCCAGCAATGGCACGAGACCTGTGAGTGGATGGTGAGTGTGCAGGGCGGAAGCCGGACCGTGGATTGCGTGGACGGTATGATGGTGACCATTGAGTCTTCCGAGGCCTGTAGCCAGCGAATTCTACGCCCTCATTGCCCCGCCAGCGTGCTTATTGATTGTATTGAGGCTCGCCAGGATAAGGTCTGTGGGGCGGAACCCCTTGAATGTATTCACTATTATGACTGTGCACGCCAAGGTAAGCCGGTTGTCACCGCAATGCATACAAATCTGTAGATCTTTCTTGAGGATATATTCCTAAATGTAGTCTTTGTAGATTGGCGCTTTTAGGCCTTTCTCCCCCCTAAAAACCTAATGTTTCGTTTTTATTAGAAAAAAACAAAATCCCCCTTCGTTTTATATAAGTGGCATGCCCTGTGCTTCACACATGGGTGTCCGACGCGTCGCATCACCTTCACGTCGAGCAGCTAACAACATGCGTGTGCATAAGGAGCAGAAATCGTAATGGTTAAGTCAAGAAGCGTTCTATTTGTGGGCTTGATGGCAATGGGACTGGGGATCAGTGGTCCTGCCTTTGCCGAAGAAGCACCAGCAGCAGAGGCGGCCCCAGCGGCAGCCGCAGAAGCAGCTCCAGCGGAAGCTGCACCAGCAGAAGCAGCCCCAGTTGCTGAAAAAGCAGTTGAAGCAGCTCCAGCAGCCGCGGCAGCAGCCGCACCCGAAGAAGCTGCTGCAACTTTAAGCGCCTCCGAAGTTCTATTTTGGGTGAACAACACTTGGATGCTTTTGGCAACCTTCTTGGTTTTCATTATGCACCTTGGTTTTGCTGCACTGGAATCAGGACTTACTCAGTCTAAGAACACAGTGAACATCTTGTTCAAGAACCTGACCATTATTGCCATCGGTATCTTAAGTTACGCTTTGGTAGGTTTTAATTTAATGTATCCAGGCGGTGATTTTGCCGGTGCTTATTTTGGGTTTGCTGGTTTCGGTATTGGTACTGATGCGGCGGGCATCACCACAGCATACGCTGATGGTGCATACACTTACTGGACCGACTTTATTTTCCAGGGAATGTTTGCTGCTACGGCTGCAACCATCGTTTCTGGAGCAGTAGCTGAGCGAATCAAGCTTGGTAGCTTCATCGTATTCTCGACCATCTTCGTTTCAATTTGCTACCCAATCATTGGTATGTGGCACTGGGGCGGTGGCTGGCTTGCAGAGCTTGGTTTCCACGACTTCGCAGGTTCTACCCTTGTTCACGCTGTAGGCGGTTGGGGTGCTCTTGCTGGTGTTATCGCATTGGGACCACGTCTTGGTAAGTACGTTAACGGAACCATTAAGCCTATTATGGGACACAACATGCCATTGGCATCGATTGGTGTATTCCTGCTTTGGTTCGGTTGGTACGGCTTTAACGGTGGTTCTGTTCTTTCTGCAGACCCAGGTGCGGTATCCTTGGTTGTTGTAACCACAAGCATGGCAGCAGCAGCTGGCGTTTTGACGGCTGGACTTACTTCTTATCTTGTTCAGAAGCAGCCTGACCTTTCTATGGCCCTTAACGGTGCCTTGGCCGGACTTGTTGGAATCACCGCAGGTGCAGACAGCGTAAGCGTTATGAGTGCAGTTATCATCGGTGCAGTTGCCGGTGTGATTGTTGTTCTCTCTGTTCTCGCTATCGACAAGGCAAAGCTTGATGATCCTGTTGGTGCAATCTCCGTTCACCTTGTGTGTGGTATTTGGGGAACACTTGCTGTAGGGATCTTCGGCATTGACAAGAGCTTCTCAGCCCAGCTGATTGGTACTCTTGCCGCAGGTGCACTTGCATTCCCATTCGCAATGATTACCTTCATGGGAATCAAAGCAACCATGGGTCTGCGTGTGAGCGAAAAAGAAGAACTTCGCGGACTGGATATCGAAGAGCACGGCATGGAATCTTATGCTGGCTTTCAGATTTTCACGATGCAGTAATGCATGAGGCAGTGAGAGCAAAATGAAATTAATTGTTGCTTATATTCAACCTGAAAAAGTTCCTGACGTGAAAATTGAGCTTGCTAAAGCAGAAGTTGCACGTCTGTCCGTAACCAACGCTATGGGATGTGGAGCACAGCAAGGCTACAGCGAGAATTATCGCGGTGCAGAGCTTGATGTAACACTTCTTAAGAAGGTACGGCTTGAGATTGCAGTGAATGAGCCCTTCGTACAGAAGACCATTGATGCAATTGTAAAGGGAGCTCGTACAGAGAAGATTGGAGACGGAAAAATCTTCGTCTTAGACCTTCCACGGGTTATCCGAATCAGGACACTAGAAGAGGGTGAAGCTGCTATCGGCTAGGCCGAGCACATCATTCAACAACAAAAATAAGGCCCGAAAGAGAGTCTCTTTGCTCTTTTTCGGGTCTTTTTTTGTTTTTATTAAACAATAATAGGTGTTTATCGGTTATTCTAAAGGTTACCGGAAGCGTTGTTTTTTAGGTGTTTGGTGCTGGATCATATTGATGTGTGTTGCTACCGTTTGTCATCCTACATGGGGATTCAACAATCTATAAATAGGTGTTTTGATGATTGATTCGCGTATCTGCCCTTTGCGCTTAAGCTCTCTAGTTCGTCTCTTTGCCGCTTTGTTATTCAGTGTTTCGTTGGTGACCGGTTGTGCCGATTCTGGCAACCGCACCGGAACGCCGGGAACCGTTGAAGATGGTCCTGCAGCAAACAGCGACAATGACTCTGACGAAGAACCAACGGGAACATCGGTTTCTACCGATGATGAAGACGACACGGATGCAGCTGACGCAAGTGATGCGGCCGATGCCTCGGACGCAGCCGATGCGGCTGACGCGGCGGATAGCCAAGACCCTGCAGACACCACTGACGATTGTGGTGGATGCGGTGCCAATCAGGTTTGTAACGATGCGGGTGAATGCGAATGCTTTGAAGGCTTCACCGATTGTGACCGAGACCCGGCAACCGGTTGTGAAACCCTAGGAGAATGCCCTTGTGAGTTTGGCGAAGAACGTCACTGTTACTATGGCCCAGCTGGCACGGAGAATGTTGGTGAATGCCGTTCGGGTATCGAAGTTTGCAACGGTATTGGTTGGGGATTTTGTGAAGGCTCGGTTTTCCCAGAGCAAGAACCTTGTGAAGCAGACGGCCTGGACCAAGACTGCGACGGTTTAACGGACGAAGATGAAGATGAAGATGGTGATGGCTGGACACGCTGTGGTGGTGACTGCTGTGATTCCATCGCTGATATTTGCGCAGAAAACCCAGCTCTTGTGAATCCTGGTGCTTACGATTTCGTTGGCAATGAACTCGATGACGATTGTGATGGAATCATTGATAACGTATTCCCAACCGATTGCAGTGGCGGTTCCGTAACCGCTGGTGTGACTTCTGATAATTTGGTGCAGGCTATGGATCTTTGCCAATACACCCAAGGTGACCCTGATAAGTGGGGTGTCATCTCTACCGCGCTGACAGAGTCGGGTGGGGCAGGCACGCCTCAGGCCATTCAGGTAGGCGTATTAAACGGTTTGGGAGCAGGTAATGTTCCACCCATGGCCAATGCAACAGTTGCGGTTTTATCGTCCGGTGATGCCCGAGGT
>CAZZDT010000011.1:0-14417 GCA_964652435.1 uncultured Bdellovibrionales bacterium | reverse complement strand
AACATCAGCCATATCACCACCCGCCAGGATATTCAGTATCACTATATCCATATCGATGACTCACCGGACTTAATGCGGCGACTGGCGGCCACAGGGATCACCACTCGAGAAGCTTGCGGTAATGTGGTCCGTAATGTGACGGCATGCCCATTTGCGGGTGTTTGCGGTGGCGAGGCATTTGATGTGTCACCCTATGCAGATGCTTTGACATTTTTCATTTTGGGACACCCTGACTGTCAGGACTTTGGTCGTAAAATTAAAATTGCTTTTTCAGGATGTGAGACGAGCCCCTGCGGCTTAACGATGTTTCACGATATTGGCCTTATTGCTAAAAAACGTATCGTGGATGGTCAGCCTACCAAAGGTTTTGCCTTTTATGTTGGAGGTGGTTTGGGATCGGTTCCGAGTCAGGCAAAACTGCTCGATGATTTTGTAACGGAAGAAGAACTCTTCCCGCTTACCTTAGCTGTGTGTCGAGTGTTTGGTCGCTTGGGTGAAAAGAACAACCGAACCCGTGCGCGGCTCAAGTTTTTGATTAAGACCTTGGGCATGGAGGAATTTACCCGGTTGGTCCAAGAAGAGCGAAAGATTCTTCCCCATGATGATAGATGGGGAGGATACATCGATGGTCCTCTAAATGGTCTGTCGGCTCCAATTAAAGATCCCACAACTTTGCGGGCAGGCCCTTACCCGGAAGGGTTTAAGGAGTGGGTTGCAGTCAATGTTAAACCGCAACGTCAAGAAGGTTATGCCACGGTAACCGCGGTATGTCCGCTGGGTGATTTGTCGGCTGCGCAAATGCGAGCAGTGGCCGACCTTGCCCGAATTTATGTGGGCGACAACATCCGGCTGACTGTGGAGCAAAACCTTGTTTTTCGTTGGGTAAGTGAAAATGACTTACCGGCATTGTTTGTAGCCTTGCGCGAGGTAGGTTTGGCCCAGCCAAGTGCGGGAACCATCGTTGATGTGACCAGCTGCCCGGGCACGGACACTTGTAAGCTGGGGCACTCATCTTCACGTGGACTGGCAGCTGTTTTGCGAGAGCAATTGGCGGCTATCAACTCTCAGTTGGATGAAGCCGTTAAAGAGCTGCGTATTAAAGTAAGTGGTTGCTTTAATTCATGTGGGCAGCACCATGCGGCCGATATCGGATTTTACGGTGTTGGGCGTAAAGTAAAAGGTTATATGGTGCCGCACTTTCAAGTTGTTTTGGGCGGTCAATGGGACAACAACGCCGGTAGTTTTGGTTTAGCCATCGGGGCTGTCCCATCTCGTAATATTCCACATGCGGTTCGTGTGATCACGACGCATTTTGTTGAAGGGCGTGAGCCGGGTGAGAAGTTCAAGGACTTCATTCAGCGGCTTGGAAAACCAACGGTTAAGAAATGGCTAAAGGATTTAACCAAGATTCCGGCTTACGATGTTGACCGTTCCTTTTACAGTGATTGGGGTGATTCACGTGAGTACAGCACTGGTGATTTAGGCATCGGTGAATGTGCGGGTGAAGTGGTCACTTTGGCTGAATTTGGTTTGAGTGAAAGTGAGCGCCAAGTATTTGATGCTCAGCTTCAACTCGATAAGGGCGTGCCAGAACAGGCAGCGGAAGCTGCATTTCGTGCCATGCTAACGGCGGCGAGAAGTTTGGTGCGTATTGAGAATATTGATGTTCCAGATCAAGCTGAGCATATCGTAAGTGAATTTAAAAACCGCTATCACGATACGAGGGTGTTTCATGACCCCTTCGCAGGGGCCAAGTTCACGAATTATTTCTTTCGTCAATACGAAGAGCAAGGTGCTGTGGTTGACCACGAGACAGCTCACCACCGTATCGAAGAAGCACAGCTGTTTATTGAAGCGGCCTACGGTTGCTATGCCCGTCTGGGTGCAACGGCTGGCGTCTAAGGAGCAAAGTTATGACAGCATTGAATGCACAACAATATTTCATCAAGTTCCCTGCGAAGCTTGAAGCGAATTATGATGCCAAAGAATTGATTCCAGTATTTCAACGTTGGATTCAACAGGACTCTTTAGAAGGAGTTTTGATTGATGTGGCGAATTATACCCATGTTGATGAAGGACCAGGCGTTCTTTTACTTGGGCATGAAGCGAATTGGAGTCTGGATTTTGGCGAGGGTGAACCAGGTCTGCTTTATACACGCAAGCGTGAAGCACTTGGAGATGTAGAAACACGACTTAAGGACGCCTTTCGCCTTGCCTTGGAGGCATGCCGACTACTGGAAACAGAAGACGATATTGAAAACCCTATTTCCTTTAATACTCGGGACTTTATTTTTGGAATCAACAATCGGCTCTTGGCGCCCAACGAAGATGAAACACTTCAGGATGTCCAAGAAGGTCTCCTCCAGTTTTTTGGTTGGCTCTTTGAGGGCGAACAAGTTGAACTGATCCGTGATCAGCGGCGACGATCTCGCTTTAATGTGCGTGTACGTGTGTCCCGCGAGATTTCGGTAAGTGAATTGCTCTCTCGATTAGGGCCTACATTAAACATTTTGAATTAATCTGGATTCGAAAAGCCGCAGACGCTACTCTTAAATCTCTTAGGAGGCTCTGTGTCGAATTCAAGCAGTTCAAACGACCAAGCATTGGCTCTTACCCGTGCATCATTGCCCCCTGGACCAGCTCGTAACTGGCCCAGCGGGGATTTCAAACAAATGCGTGATAACGGGGCGGGTCACCTTTTAAACCTTGTTAAGGAGTATGGCGACGTCACTCTCTTTCACCTGGGTCCGCAGCCCGTGGTTGTGGTTCGCAGGCCGGAGCACGTTCGACACGTTCTCTTGGATCAGGCTAAGTTTTACAGCAAAGAGACTCGCGGTTTTAAGAAACTGGCCATGATTCTGGGCCAGGGTCTTGTGACCAGTGAAGGTGCCCTTTGGCGTAAACAACGCCGGATTATGCAACCGGCTTTTCACCGCAAACAGATAGCTGGTTTTACGGAGATCATGGGCCGGGTATCAGAGCTGGCCCTTGAAAGGCTGGCTCCATTCGCCGAGAACGGCGAAATCGTGGACATGGACCATGAAATGATGGGGCTCACACTGGAAGTTGTGAGTGAAGCCTTGCTTGGTGAGCATGTAGAAGACGATGCACATCAAGTTGCCGATGCAGTTCAGGTGGTTCAAGAAGAGGTCAACCGGCGTATCATGTCGGTTGTTGATGTACCGATGGCTATTCCTACCGCTTCGAATCGACGCTTACAAAAAGCTTTTGAAGATCTAGATGAAGTGGTCTTGGGGTTGATTCGAAAGCGTAGAGAAGAGGGCGCTGGAACCAATGATCTTCTAAGCATGCTCTTGCAGGTAAAGGATGCGGATACCGGTGAAGGCATGAATGACCGGCAGCTGCGCGATGAAGTCATGACCATTTTTCTCGCGGGTCATGAAACCAGTTCCAATGCATTGGTTTGGACCTGGCACTTGCTAAGCCGAAACCCGGCCGTAGCGAGAAAATTAAAGGCCGAGCTCGATGAAGTCTTGGGTGGGCGAACACCCACCTTAGAAGATCTCCCTCATTTGGTTTACACCGGTCAGGTCATTCACGAGAGTATGCGTTTGTTTCCCCCGGTTTGGGGATACTCACGCATGGCTGAGCGGGATGATATGATTGGGGGATACAAGATCCCTAAAGGTACTTGGGTTTTCGTGAGCCCTTATTTGACCCATCGATTGCCTGAGAACTTCCCCAATCCGGAAGGTTTTGATCCAGATCGATTTGCAGGAGGCTTTATGGAGTCTTTACCAAAATGTGCCTATTTCCCCTTTGGAGCCGGAGCGCGCCAATGTATCGGAAACAATTTTGCTTTGATGGAAGTGAAGATTGTTTTGGCAACCTTGGCTCAGCGCTTTCAATTTTTCTTGGAAGAGGGGCATTCGGTGGTAGCTAAACCCTTGATTACATTGCGACCTCTCAATGGATTGCGCATGCGCGTGGTTCCCTATACCTGAGCAGCTTGCGGCGGACTTGATTAATACCCAAGGTTAATTGTAGCGAGCCTTTTGCGGTCTTGCTATAGAGCTACCGTTGAAACCCTTTGGTGAGAGATTGCTGTGGAATTTCTGGATTATTATGACATTTTGGGCGTATCACGCAGCGCCAGTCAGGACGAAATCAAGAAAGCATTTCGTCAGAAATCTCGCAAATATCATCCGGATGTAAGTCAAGAACCGAATGCTGAGGAGAAATTTAAGCAGGTAGGAGAAGCCTACGAGGTGCTTAAAGATCCGGAAACACGCAATCGCTACGACGTTATGGGTGCCAATTACAAGCATGGTCAGAATGTGAATCCCCCACCGGGTTGGCAAGGTTTCGATTTTGGCCAAGGTGGCGGTTTTGGTGGTGGAGCCGGTGGCACCGGGGGAATGAGTGATTTCTTTGAAATGTTTTTTGGCCGGGGCGGTGCGAAAAGCAGCTTTTGGGGAAACAACCAGCCTCAGCATGGGCAAGATCATGAACTCGAGTGGCTGGTGTCAGTCGAAGAAGTTTTTCAATCTGCGACGACCAAAGTAAGAGTTAATGTGGGCGGAAAAACGAAGTCCTACGATGTGAAAATCCCACGGGGAACTGTGGAAGGCTCTCGGGTTCGATTGCCGAAACTTGGCACCAAAGGCCGGGGAGGTGGGCGCGATGGGGACTTGCTGCTTCACGTTAAATTTGCTCCCCACGCTCGCTTCGATGTGGACGGGTTTGATATTCGCGTGGATTTGCCCATTAGCCCATGGGAAGCTGCATTAGGTGGTAAGGTCGATTTTAAAACCGTCGATGGGGAAATTATTTTAACCATTCCTCCTGGTGCCCAAAGTGGTCAGCAGTTGCGTCTCAAAGGCAAAGGTTTGCCGACGACCAGTGAATCTCATGGAAATATGTTGGTGACCTTAAAAATTGTGAACCCACCGGCGCTTTCCGATGCGGAGCGAAAAGCCTACGAGAAGCTGCGGGATGTATCCAAATTCGACCCCCGTTCATCTTCGTGATGTCCCAATTTGTTATCAAACACGTTCAGTCCGAGATTGAGCTTGAGCATGCTCTGAGCGTGCGACGTCGCGTCTTTATTCAAGAGCAATCCGTTCCGGAATCTATCGAGCGCGACGATTTTGACACATGGAAGCCGAATCGAACCGACGTTTTGCATGTGGTGGGATATTTGGATGAGGAGCCGGTGGCCGCTGGCCGTGTGGTGATGAACATGCCTGGTTACGACTGCCCTAAAATTGGACGTATCGCGGTCTTGCACTCCCTGAGAGGTCACGGTTTTGGGGTGAAGGTGATGGATTGTATTCACGATTTGAGTGCTCGTTACGGTGCGCAAGTGGTGACTCTATCGGCTCAGTGTCACGCACTGGCATTTTATCAATCCCTTGGTTACCGCCCCGTGGGTAGCACTTATTTAGAGGCTGATATCGAGCACCAAATGATGGAATTGACCTTATCTGCTTAAGGGCATTGCTCAGATCCTCCATCAATGTGAAACTGTCCTTAGAATGTCTGATGACGCAGTCATAGGCCATGAGCGGCGGATCTCGGAAAGGCTTCTAAGCCTCTGGGATGAGTTGCGTGGCGATAAGCCCATACCCCTCGAGAGTGATTTAGATATTCAAAGACTTTCTGATTATTGGGAGAGTTGTTTTATCGTGGAGATCACCAATCGAGGCAATGAGCGGGATTATAAGTATAGCTATCTCGGGGAATCGATTATTGCGGCTTACGGCGATGATTTAACAGGTAAAGAGGTCTACAATCATCTGATTGCTCCTTACACCCAAATGTTGCTGTTGAAATTTGAAACCGTTGTGGGTGACTTAGCGACCGTGACCGATGAAGCTGAGTTTATGAATTTAAAGTCCAAGATGATTCGTTACAGACAATGTTTGGTTCCCTTGGCCGGGGGCGATGGCCGGGTTGGCTTTATTCTAGGAACGATGACTTGGTCCCAATATGACCTTGAGAGCACGGGCTAACCATGAGCGATGAGTCCAAGCAAATTGAAGTCTTTCTAGAAGGCTCTGCCTTTGCCGTAGTTGGTGCGTCTGCCAACAGAAGTAAATATGGCAATAAAATTTTGCGTTGTTATTTGCAGCATGGTCGGCAGGCTATTCCGGTGAATCCGGTTCATGCGGAGATAGAGGGAGAGCCTTGTTTTGAGATGCTCTCTGATCTTTGCACCATGGTGCACGGGGTCTCCATCATTACACCGCCCGATGTCACCGATAAAGTCATCGAAGAAATCATTGAGCTGGGAATTAAGCATGTTTGGATGCAGCCAGGTGCCGAGAGCCCGTGGGCCATTGCTCGCGCGAAAGAGGCTGGGATCAATTGTATTGCAGGTGGGGCATGTTTATTGGTTGTTCTTGGTTACAAGGACAGTTGGACACCCAGCTGATAACTTCTTTTCTTTATTCTGCTCTGTGCCGATTTTTTGACCTAAGTGGATCCCCGTTCTAACAATTTATCAACAAGGTGAATTCTTGCTTTGTTGACAAATCTCAAGGGGAAAAGGCCATGCGCAGTTATCGACCAGCTCAGTCCACGGGTTCTCTCAACGCTTCTGAAACCGATTCGTTAAAAAGAGCTACCTATTATCTGCGTCCTGAGCAGATTAAAGCGCTGAAGCTCAGGGCTGTTATGGGCGAGCGCAATTTATCTGAGGTGGTTCGTGAGGCAGTGGATCGTTACTTAAAAGAGGCGGACACTGGAACTCGGCGTCGTACTGGTCAAACCAGTGATGAAGACATTCTATTCTGTGGTTGAGATGATGGTCGCACATTGTCGCACATGCGACTTGTAGACTCATTGGCTAATCCTTCAGACCGAACTCCGTCCAGCTTTTTTCGTAAATGACCATTGGTAGCTTATATTGCCTATTTAGGTCATCGATTTCTTCATTTACTGTCCAGTAAAGCAGGTTTACTCGTCTAAATGTTCATTTTAGAAGACGTTTTTCTTTAATTAGATCATTTCAATGAACTTGGTTTCGCTGGACGGAAAATTAAAAATTATTAGTAATATCAGTCATGTAAACAAATCACATTGTTGAGCCACAGATGCCCAGTCAAATCTCCCGAAAATAAATGCACACATTTTTTCTCTTTAATTGAGATACGGGAGGCCCCATAAAAAGAAGAAAGTTGAACTATTTCAGGGATGTAAACAAATCACTGGTGTGATGTATGCACAATGTCGACCCGCAAGCTTGCCCTTGTGCCTGGAGCCATTTTTCCTATCTTGAAAACCACTGAGTCGCGCGCTATTTGCGGCAATTCGAATTTTCGAATTCACGGTCGTTTGCACAAAGAGGAACAGGCACATGAGTACTGCAACAGAAACATTCACTTTTGAAACCCAGGCAAAACAAATCCTGGAATTGATGACCCACTCCGTTTACTCGAACCGTGAGATTTTCCTTCGTGAATTGATTTCGAACGCTTCCGACGCACTCGACAAGCGCCGTTTCGAGGCTATTGAAAACAAAGAACTCTTAACTGAGGGTGAAGAACTCTCGATTTGGCTGGAAGCAAACGCTGAAACCCGCACACTTGTTATTCGTGACAATGGCATCGGCATGAGCCGCGATGAAGTGATCACCAACATTGGTACGATTGCTCGCTCGGGCACCAAAGAATTCTTAAGTGCACTCAAGGATACCAAAGACGCCATTGGCGGCCCTGATTTGATTGGTCAGTTTGGTGTTGGTTTCTATTCAATTTTCATGGTTTCAGATGAGGCCGAGCTGATCACACGCCGAGCCGGTGAAGATACCGCAACCAAGTGGGTTTCCAGTGGTGATGGAACCTACAGCATTGAAACCACTGAGCGCGATACGGTTGGCACAACCATCACACTTAAGCTTAAAGAAACCGACGAAGAAAATGGTCAGCGTGATTTCTGCACCGAGTGGGTGATTCGCGACATTGTGAAGAAGTATTCCGACTTTGTTTCTTATCCAATCAAAATGGATATCAGCCGCGAAGAACAAGAGCGTGATGAAGAAGGTAAGGTTGTTGAAGGTGGTGAGAGTAAGACTGTTGTTACCGAAGAAACGCTGAACTCCATGAAAGCGCTTTGGATGCGTAACAAGAGTGAAGTTGAAGATGATGAGTACAATGAGTTTTACCGCCATATCAGCCACGATTGGAATGAGCCCCTATCAACCATTACTTTGAAGGCTGAGGGAACTTACGAATACCGAGCGCTTTTATTTATCCCTTCTAAAGCGCCTATGAACCTGTTTCATCAGGATTTTAAGACAGGCGTAAAGCTTTACGTTCGCCGTGTCTTCATTATGGACGAGTGCTCCGAGTTGCTTCCTGAGTACCTGCGATTTGTGAAGGGCGTTGTGGATGCGGAAGATCTCAACTTGAATATCTCGCGGGAGATCCTTCAGCAGGACCGACAAGTGAAAACCATTCGCAAGCGCTTGGTCAAGAAGGTTCTCGACAGCTTGAAGGATCTGAAGAAAAACGATGCAGAGTCGTACGAGAGTTTCTGGAAAGAGTTTGGCCAGGTACTCAAAGAGGGTCTTTATTCAGATATGGACAATCGCGAGACCATCCTAAGCTTGATGCTCGCCAACACCACAGATGATTCATCTATCACCAGTTTGGCTGATTACAGTGACCGAATGAAAGAAGGCCAGGATAGCATTTACTACCTTACGGGTAAGAATCTGCCATCTATTGAAAATTCTCCTCACCTCGAATCCTTTAAGGATAAAGGTTACGAAGTTCTCTTTTTCACTGACCCGGTTGATGAAGTATGGCTTGAGCGAGCACCTCAGTACGAAGACTTAAAGTTTGCGTCTATCAGCAAAGGTGAAGTTGATCTTGGTACTGAAGAAGAAAAGGAAAAGGCACGAGAAGATTTGAAGAAGAGTGAAGAGAGCTTCAAATCGCTGCTTGAGAAGCTTCAAAGTGAACTTGATGAGCAGGTCAAAGAAGTGCGCTTAACCAACCGAATGACATCTTCTCCAGCATGCTTGGTGGTTGATCAAAACGATATGTCTCCTCAAATGGAGCAGCTGATGAGTGCCATGGGCCAGGCTGTTCCTAAGAGCAAGCGTATTTTGGAAGTGAACCCGAATCACCCGATTCTTGAGAAGCTTCTCGGCAAAGTTGATGAAAATGCTGAAGATCCAGCCATCGGTGAGTATGCACAGCTCCTACATGGCCAGGCACTTTTGGCTGAGGGTGGTACTTTAAACGACCCCACAGCATTTACCCGACTTGTCTCGGAATTGATGGTACGCGCTCTATAAAGCACTGCCACTGGCATCACAGTCGAACAATCGATAGCATCTTTCATAGAGGAGATGGCTATCGATGGTGCACCTTTTTGCCCTGATAATAAGTACATCGCTTACCGGCGTGGTCTTAGATCAGCCTTCATTGGAGCTGGGGCCACACTCTCTTTATCTAGAGGATACCACCGGAGAGATTACCATCCGTCAGGTTCGAGCCGGTGAGGTTGATGCTCAATTTCAAAAGCATGAGCGGGATGTTCCGAACTTTGGCTTATCCAATTCAATCTATTGGTTTAAGGTCAACGTCGAAAACCGTCTCGACACCGAACGTTTGGTTTTCTCGAATCGCTACGGGTTGATTGATAATTTTGAATTTTATCTGGACCTCCCAGGTATTGAGGGCAGTCCACAATTTGGCGGGGATCATCTTAAGTTTTCCAAGCGGTATCGAAATCATAAAAGCATCCACTTTCCCTTGGAGATACCCAGGGGACAAACCGCAACACTTTATATTCGAGCTCAAACCAATGGAAGCATGCAGCTGCCCATGGTTATTGAGACAGAATATGCTTTTGACAATTTTACGTTGGCGGACACATCGCTCTGGGTACTTTTCTACGGAGTGATGTTGGCCATGTGCATTTATCATTTGCTCTTGTACATCAGTTTGCGTGAGATTCAGTATGCCTTGTGCGCCGGTTTTCTTTTGCTGATTGTTCTCACCAATGCTGCGCTTAATGGTGATACGCTGCGTTACTTATTTCCGAACAACCCCTATTGGGGCAATATGACTGTTTTGCCTTCTCTAGCGTTTAGCAGCTCGTTTTTCTTTCTCTTTTCTACCAGTTTCTTGGATGTCTACAGATGGAGTTCGCGCTGGTATAAAACCCTCATCTCTCTGTTTTATTTTTATGCGGGGCTCTCTGTTCTAGCATTTTTTATCGACTACAATCTGGCGGCGCGATTGATCGCACCTTTGGTCATTCTTAGCCCCTTGGTGGTCACGACTGTCGCTTTTCAACGTTGGAGAAATGGATACCGACCCGCGCGTTTCTTTTTACTGGCGTGGCCCATCTTTTTGGGAGGAACCATTTTAAGTGGTCTTCAGAAAAAGGGCTTCTTGCCCAGCACCTTTATTTTCGATGTGATTCAGGTTGGCGGCGGAATGATTGCAGCCCTTTTGATTGCTTTTGCATTGGCCGACAAGATTCAGATTCTACAACGTGAAAGGCGCGAGACCGCTCGAGCATTGGCCAGTAGCCATAAACAATTGGAAATTGCTTTGGCGGAAGCACGTGAAGCGAACACTCTAAAAAGTCATTTCTTGGCCAATATGTCTCATGAGGTGCGTACTCCCTTAAACGCGCTGCTTAACCTACCGCCTTTGGTCCTGCAGGCGATCTCCTGTGACTTTTTGTGGGAGTGCAAGGCTTGTAGCATTCAGTTTCAAGATGAGACGCTCAAGAGTATGGATGATGAACGGGCCGCTCATTGCCCCGATTGTGGTGACCCTATGTATGTGGTGGCTTTTCAGCCTCAAGAAGTGAGCTTGCCAGAGCAGCGGACGATGCTGGCGAGAGTTGAAGAATCAGCGAACGAACTTAATAATATTCTGTCTGGAGTTTTGGATTATGCTCAAATTGAGGCAGGTTTTCTAAAGCTCGCCAACGAGCGTGTGAATGCTCGAGATTTGATTCATGATGCGGTGGTCTTGGCGGCCGACAAAAACAAAAATGATATCAAGCCCGAGCTTGATTTGGATATAGAGCAATCTTTATGGATCGCTTGTGATGAGGCCTATATCCTCAATGTTTTGATGCATCTCTTTGATAACGCTTACAAGTTTTCTCCGGACGGGTCCCGGGTGTCTGTATCCTTTGCCAAAGCTGAAGTAGATCCAGGCATGGTTCAATTTACCATCAGTGATGAAGGCCCTGGCATTTCTGAAGAAGCTCAGAAGGTGGTCTTCGAGGGGTTTCGGCAAGTGGAAATGGGACACACCCGAACCCACCGTGGTTCTGGTTTAGGGCTGGCCATATGCAAAGGAATTGTGGAAGAGCACGGCGGTAAAATATGGATTGAGAATAGAATTCAGGGAGGCACTTCTGTATCGTTTACTGTGCCGCTCTATCACTGACTCTTAAATCTATCGGGCAATCCAGAAATCTCTGAAACTTCTTTGAGCCATAAATCAGGGTTACAGGCCTCAAGTTTCTCTCGTTCAAACGCCGTCCATTCGACGGCCACCGTAAAGCAACCGGCAGCTTTTCCTGCTTCTAAATCGTGTGTGGAATCGCCCACAAAGAGCGCTTCATGGGGAGCCACGCCAAGTTCACTGAGAGCTTTGAAAACAGGCTCCGGCTTTGGTTTGTGCTCTGTGGTGCTGTCGATGGTCATGATGGTGTCGAAATAGGAATGGAGTTGGCAATGGTTCAGTGCCCGGGCGGTACCTATATCATTTTTGCTGGTAACAATCCCCAGTTTCTGGCCCGCATCCCTTAAGGCTTGGAGCTCTCGAGCGACTCCTGGAAAGCTGCTGACATGTGCGTTGTGATTACGAATGTAATATTCGGCAAAGAATTCTCGCATCGCGTCGCGTTCAATTGGATCGGATGTAAACGTACTTAATTGCTCTTTCAGTGGTGTCCCAATGCCGGCAATCAGTTCTGAATCTGGCGGTGACTTGCCTTTAAAGTGCAATGCGGTCTCACGAAATGAGGCCACTATAAGCTCCATCGAGTCAACGAGCGTACCGTCGAGGTCGAAAAGACAGGCTTTTATGGACATGGGCTTAACTTTCTAACGTCTATTTTTTGGCGCATGGGAAGAGTATGTAAATTGGTGTTAGCAATAGTTTAGGCCGTAGACAACAAGTGAATAATAGCTGTAGGTAAGTCTGTATGAGCCATGCAATTAGATTGACACAAGCACTCTTAAAACCTCGTCAAATTGACATTGAACTTCTGGGCCGGGAGTTGGATGCCATGACTCACGTAGAGCGCGTGGGGGCGGTACAGGCCATGAATGGCCGTCAGCAGGCACGCATCTGGAGCGCGGCGATAGGGCGGGTCAGCCGCCTAACCGATATTGTCCCAGACTACATTCCAAAAGACACCGAGGTGATTCATGAGGGGAAAAACTCTCTACCGCTTTTCACCCGTTTTCAAAAACGTTTCATTCGTCCAACGGAAGACGACTCGGTTCTTTATGGCTACAACGAGGGGATGACTCGAGCGGTGGTTGGACCTGGGTATTTCGTGGCTGAGTACTTCGAGCCTCGGGGAGAAGTTGGAGTGAACTATTATAAAGTTCCGCCAGCGGGTTCACGTTTGGCTCGAGGCTGGCCAAGTATCAAGCGCAATGAAGAAGGTATTCAGCAATTGGTCTACAGCAAGATGATCGATTATCTGAGAAAAGTCTCGACACACGTCACCATCGGCCGCGCATATAAGCATGGTGAAGAGACACCGAACTACTTTTTATTGGCTCGCACCGATTGATGTTTCTTTTGGGTTTTGCGTGACCACAATAAACCAGGCTAGGTCTAAGGCGCCGAGAGCAGCTCCATAAGCGGGACCGATGCTCCAGATTAAAAAGCCCGTCATACAGGCTAGCCGTATCATTTCCCAAAATTTCCAGCTTGAAAGATTCGAGAGCCAGCTTCCCCAGGCGGTAAATCCTAGAAGTAATGTGAAACCGGCTAAGGTTCGGTATTCCAGTAGGTTTGGGTCTTTCCAGTTTAGCCAAAACGATAATGCCAGTGATGTGACGGTAAAGTGTGCCAGGACGTAAAGAGTCTGTTGGAGAGTTGTTTGGCTTGAATATTTCTCTCGGGTACTCACTTGTTCCAAGAGGCCATCGTAGCCAGTACTTTGTTTGGGAACCCACTCCGGTGGGGCGAAAAACGCGTAAAGCTTCTCTTTGAATCCTTGTCCTTCTTTGAATAGGCGCCCAATTGTATACCAGCCATCAAGATTGGCTCGAAGTGGGTCAAAGCTGGCTAAGGGTTTGACTGTCCCGTAGGGCGGTTCCGTGGTTTCGTCTTTGAAGGTTTTGAATATCCGGTCCCAAATAATAAAGATTCCCCCGTAATTGGTGTCGAGGGAGGCTTCATCGCAACCATGATGAACACGGTGGTTGGAAGGAGTGACAAAGAAGAGTTCGAAAAGACCTACCCGATCGATCAGTCGGGTATGGACCCAAAATTGGTAGAGAAGATTGATGAGTTTAGAGGTGATAATCATCGCTGGTGTAAATCCGACCAAAGCCAGTGGGGCATAGAATACCCAGCCAATAAATCCTCCAAACCAGCTTTGCCGAAGGGCTACGGATAGATTGTACTCCTCGCTCTGGTGATGAACGATATGACAGGCCCAGAATATTTGGACGCGATGGGATGCTCGGTGAAACCAGTAATATCCGAGGTCGACGAGAATAAGGCATAGAACCCATTCCCAAACTGCGCCGGTGGTCCATTGAATCGGAGCGAGGGTGTCGTAGGTCCAGGTGTATATTCCGTAGCTCACCACGGCAGAGATAGCGCCAATGATTTGTGATCCGGAACCACAAAAAAGATTACAGAGCGTGTCGTTGAGCTTAAAAACCTCGATGCCTTTTTTGTGTGCAATGATCCATTCAATGAGAATCATCGTAAAGAAGACAGGGATGGCCAGTGAGATAATGTTCATTCCCTATTAGTTTAAGGGATTGGTTTTGACTGAGCTACGTATGCGCGGTTTTTTTTGCCGTAAAAGATCAAAAAAAACGGGGCCATAGGCCCCGTTTTCATGTGTTTTATTGGCTTAAGCCTGAACGCTGCCGATTAGTATCGGTAGTGACCTGGCTTGTATGGACCGTTTACATCAACACCGATGTAATCTGCTTGCTCCTTGGAGAGTTCGGTGAGGTTTACACCAAACTTCGCCAGGTGAAGACGGGCCACTTTTTCATCCAAGTGTTTTGGAAGTGTGATGACATTCTTGCCGTACTCTTCAGCACGCTCGTGAAGTTCAATCTGAGCAATTACTTGGTTTGTAAATGAGTTACTCATGACGAAACTTGGGTGACCTGTTGCGCAGCCAAGGTTCACCAATCGACCTTCGGCCAGGATGATGATGCTGTGGCCAGTTGCTTTGAACTTCCACTCATGAACTTGAGGCTTGAT
>CAZZDT010000010.1:0-14798 GCA_964652435.1 uncultured Bdellovibrionales bacterium | reverse complement strand
TCTCAAGCCGTAGACGGAGCAAAACCAGAGGCAGCGTGGTCTGCAAGTTTGGATTGGTTGGGGATGTGTTTGAAGATGAGCCGGGATAAAGCGATGGCACAGAGGATTCGTGCCGCGGCCGAGCAGAGTAGAGATGTAGGGCAATTGCTGGTTCGTTTATCGGTTCTTTAGGGACCTTGGATTTTAGGAACCAAAACAATTTCGATACGCCGATTTTGGTCTCGACCCTCTCGGGTTTCATTGTCACCGATGGGCCGCGTGGCTCCAAAACCTACGGCGGCAATATCGGTAGGCTCGATACCTTTCTCAACCAAAAACGATACGATACTGGCTGCTCGAAAGGCTGATAGTCCCCAGTTGTTTTTGTAATAAGCGCCTTCGGGAGCGGTTGTTGAATCTGTATGGCCATAAACCCGAATCACGCGATCCGGTGAAGCCTGGAGTACCTCAACCACTTCCTTCAGAGTTTTCCGACCTTGTTTACCAAGTTTAGCAGAACCAGCTCGAAAGAGGATGGAGTTATCAAGATCAACTTTAACCACACCGGATAGCTTCGAAATTTTAACATCTTTTGCGGTGATGTCTTTTTCCAGTTTGGAAATGAGGTTCTTGGCCTCTTGTTCGCTGGCCGCCAGCTTCGCTTTTTCTTCCTCAAGAACATTTTTTGCATTTTCTAATTCAGTGCTCTTAGAAGCCAAAGCAGATTTGTCTGCTTGTAAAACATCCTTATCAGCTTGGAGAATGGCGAGATCTTGGGCAAGTCTTTCTTTTTCACTTTCGAGATTGGCATGTTTTTCTTCGAGTGCATCAATGCGTTTGATGGCTTCGGATTTTTCACCATCTAAGCTTGATGCCTGCCCCAGTGCTTGGGCTTTTTCTTCTGCAAGTTGCTTAGCCAAGTTCATGGCTTCTTCTTTTTGAGATTTGAGTGATTTGTTTTCCGCTTGAAGTTGGCTGACCCGTTTGGCCAGTAAGACCCGTGTACGGTCCAGTCCTGCGAGTCGTTTTTCTTTCTTGGCTTGAACTTCCTGTGCAGCTTCGAATTGTGCGTTGACTGTATTGAATTGCTCCTGAGCCGCAAGAAGTGCAGCGTTTAGCTCTGCCAACATCTTATGGGCTGCAACCCGGCGCTCACGGTCCTTTTCACTAAGGGCTGAGAGTTCACTGACTCTTGATTCGGTGGTTCCAAGCTCAGTTTTTATGGATTGGACTTGGTTGCCTAGGTTACCAATTTGACCGGCGAGTTCTTGGTTTTGAATTTGCGCGCCATCGAAAAGAGTTTTGAGTTCACCAACTTCCGCTTCGAGTTCGGCTACGGACTCGCGGGTTGTGTTCAGTGTGACTTGAGTTGCTGCCAATTCTTGCTCAACATTGGCTTTGTCAGCCATGAGAGCTTCGTGGTCTGATTTTAAGACACAGGCCTGTGTACCTAAGGTCAAGCCTGCGACCAGAATGAAACCAATTAACTTTTGCATGCATCCACTCCCTTATGCCCCCTACAATCTATAGGGCTGGTGTTTGCTGCACAAGCCTGGGCTTTATTCTGGTCGGTGCAGTTGACTGGCGGATGCTTTAAGCAGACCGGCTGGGGCGCGTAAATGGGTTGTTGGAGCCATTGCTTCATGAACCTGATTGATCTCATCGGCGGCCCATTCAGTTGTAAATGCGTGATTTGATGGAAGGCAACAATTGCCAAGAGCCTGAGAAACGGAAGAGTAATGGACGCTTATTCATGGTTTTCTCCTGATTTTTAAAAGGGTTATCCGTTTATCCTTTGCCTGCATGGATTGGAGGCTGAGGAGTCCGCTGACAAGAGCCTTCGGCCTGACAACTTGATGGCTGATTTGAATCGACAGGGGCTTGGCTTGAACGATGGTCGTGCTAAAGTGCCGGTTCTTTGGTTAAAGAGAAGAGACTCTTTTTGGGGAGAATGAAGATGGCCAGTATTGAACGAAATGCACTCTGTCCTTGCGGAAGCGGGAAGAAATACAAGAAGTGCTGTATGGGCTTAGAGCAAAAAGCGCAGATCGACAAGAGACTCCTGGGGATTTTGGGTGTGGTCGTGGTTGCCGCTTGTGTAGCGGGTGGCGTGTGGGGATTTGAGACTGGCTTGCGTATCGGTGTGGTGGGCGTGATTTTCGCAGTTGGTGCCAATATCTTATTGAAGGCACCTAAGAAAAAACGTGACCGCGATTCTGGAAGCAATATTGATTTTGGTCGCTAAGGGTCGAGAGCCTTCGGACTTGGGGTTATTCCTCAGATAATTCGACTTCTTCAGTCTCGTAATCCTCATCGGCCTCTTCTTCGTATACTTCATCCTCCAGAGGCGGACTGTCGCCATCGTACTCTTCAGCTTCGTCGATCTCTAGATATTGAGGTTCGGGAGGATTGAGGATTTCCGAGCAGGCCTTGTCTAAGTGCTTTTTGAGATAGTCCTCTGGAAGAGCCAAATCCAACGAGAGTTCACCATTGTTGTCGGTAATTTTGGCAAACTCCAATAGTTGAGCCAATTCGTCGTCACCTTGTAAACGAGCCGCCGCGAGCGCTAGGCTCAATGCGCCACCCATGGAGCGGCCTAAATCACTGAGCCCATCGATGTTACCGTCCGAGGTAAGTTGGGCGGATATGGCGACATCGCTCATAGCATTGGTATGGAGCTTCACGCCGCTTACAACCTTCAAAATCTCTTCTTTGAGGTTACCGGCATTTTCCGGAATGAGTTTTTCCAAGAGTTGAGTGGAGATGGTTCCGTAGGCTTCGCCATAAGTTTCTGACTCCTTAAGGGGAATGGAGTCCATGGCCTTTCTACCTTCAAGGGTATCAATGGCATTTTCCAAGTCTTCTCTGTTCTTTCCGACAATCAGAAGCTCATTGTTCCATAAGGCGAGTCTTTCAGTGGCTTCTTGGTCGGGGTTGTCGGGATTTGAATTCTCCGTAAAGAGCATGGCGTTGTTTCCATACTCTGTGGGGGCTTCTTCGAAGAGTTCTTGCCACTTAAAGTTGTCAAAGTGGCCGGAAAACATGACGGTGTTATCGCCTATGGCCATCCGGTCGATATCCTCAAGAGGGTTTAAGCCCAGCTCATTTTGGATTCTTGAGATATCACTTTGGATATTGTCGCCTAAGCAGTTCAGGAAACCCTCGCCCAAAGCAGAGTGGCGAATGGCATTGGCCTCAAATACTAGAATGGATTTGTTATCACCGGCTCCGAAGGCTCTTAATAGAGGATCTCGTGGCTCTGCATGGAGCTCCTCCGCGTCATCTGCATCGGGAATAGGTAAGTCCATGGGTTTCATGCGGCGTTTTTGTAGCCGGTCAACTTCTTCTTCTGTGAGATATTTGGGGAATTCAATTTGGCGGGGCTTCCCGACCGTGACTTCATCGTCTTGGCTCATAAGCCAAGCGCCGAGCCCCAGGAGCATAGCGCCCAGTATCAGCCATCGATTACTGCGTGATCGCATTAGAAGTCCTTTCGTTCAAATTGCCATAAGCCCAAGCAAAGCATGGCTAGCCCAAAGAAAAGCATTCCGCCAATAGAGCGCATGAGCATGGCTTCGTCCAGGGGCATACTGCCGGCGATGTCCGCAGCAAAATGTGAGACTCTCACAACCCGTGGAATAAATTGGCTGATGATGCCGATGCATTCACTTAGCCATTGGGTTTCAATTTCTGCTCTTAATGCTTCGGCATTGCTGGCCACGATTCCACTGACCATGACGGTTAACCCAGCGATGATAATGGCCGGGGTATATCGTATAAAAACAGCCATCGTGAGCATGGTTGCGTAAATCACAGCGAATGTCATTGAAGCTAAGACCGTGGACAATAGAATACCGGTCGACCAAACCCCAGTTTTGAGACCAAGCACAGTCATAAAACCTGCAGCGCCGTAGAGGGTTCCAGTCATGGTCAGAATCAGTACGCCGACGTAGGACCCAAGAATAAGTTCCCATCGCGCAATTGGCAAAGCGAGTAAATAATCAACGCGTCCAGGGGCCAAGAGGGTGGTTGCCAAGGGCGCGCAGACGGCAATACCAAAGATTAATACCCCATAGTAAATAATATAGGAGGCAACTCGAAAGGCTGGTCTGAGAGCAACATCGGCCGACTGGATTTGAGAGCCCATGATATCGCCAAAGAGTTCCGTGGCGGCGAGGGCTCCATCCACGATTTCAAATTGTAAGACGTTCCACATAATGATGAGCAGCACTGAGATGCCCAGGCCAATCCCAAGAAACCATTTACGATGAACTGCTTCTCGCAGTACCTCTAGGGCGACATTTAGAACGTTCATGATGATTTCTCTTGGACCAGCTCCATAAGGATTTGTTCCAGGTCTCGTTGGTTCTCGCTTAGGTAAACAACTTGGGCTCCTAAGGCTCTGGCTTCATCGAGGGCTTGATTCAAGCGCTCGACGTTTGCCCCATCGAAAGTGTAAGCGCCAGGTTTTTCCGGAATCGGTGTAAACCCTATTTGTCTTAGTTGTTCTTGGTGGTCGCTCTTGCTGAAGTGGATTTCCCAGGAGTGTTTTTCGCGGCGAATCTCTGCAATGGCTCCATCTAAAACAATTCTTCCTTCAACCAAAACACCAACTCGTTGACAGATCTTTTCTGTTTCAGAAAGCAGGTGGGAGTTGAGAAAAACTGTTGCGCCACGTTGATGCTCTTCGGCGATGATCTGGCGAATACTTTGGCGGCCGATGGGATCGATACCATCGGTTGGTTCATCAAGAATGAGTAAATCCGGCTGTCCCAACAGTGCGGCCACCACGCCAAGACGCTGTTTCATTCCTTTGGAAAACGTTCCTACTTTTTTGGGGCCAACGCCTTACAAGCCGAGACGATCAAGTTCACGAATAAGGTCTTCGTCCTTAAGTTTAAGGCCGCGCAGTCTCGCGGTTCCTCTTAGAAATGAGAGAGCAGTTGTACCCGGGACAAAGTGGATTTTCTCGGGAAGGTAACCAATGTTCTTGCGAGCTGCGGGATCCTCAGGGGATTTACCCATGAGTTCGATGGTGCCACTTTCGGGGCGTACGATATCCAACAAAGATTTAATAAAAGTTGTTTTTCCGGCGCCGTTGGGTCCCATCAGTCCAAAGATGACTCCACGGGGAACCTGGAGACTGACTTTTTTGAGCACCGGGGTTGATGTTCGAGGGATGCCCGACCGGTAGCTCTTGGATAAATTTTTGACCTTGATGGCCAGCATAGAAAACCCTTGTGCCATTAAAGAGACGCTGCTCTTTCTTACTTAACTTCAGTAGAGACGAAAATATTCTCACGTGGAACGAATTGTTGTGATCCGGCTTTCGTTCTCGAGCGGGATTTTACGTCTCTTTGATGAAACAGTATCCCTGATTCTGTAGAGAAAATAAAAAGGGAATGGATAAATCTAGAGGCAATCAGAGTTTCAATCGCCTGAAATCAGGCGATATGGGTTTCACAGCGATGAAAAGAGAGTTGAGATGGGCGCTCTTTGGCTGAAGGAGGCCTCGAACTCTTAATTGGATGTGTCAGACTCTTCAGGACTTGAGGGCACAAAAATGATCGTCCCTGGCTCGAAGATGCTTGAATCTGGAGCACTCCAGAGTTCGCCGTCTGGTTGCATATAGGCATTTCCTGAGAATTGCAGAAGCCCAGTTGCTAGGTCGACGGTATAAATATCGTAGTCGGTTAAATCATCGATGGACCAAGAAACGTTGAGGCGAACACCGATCGGTGTGACCGATACCAAATGGGTTGGATTGAGAATCACCGCTAGGCTTTGGTCTTCTTTTCCTTCCCAAGGCGTGCTGCCGTAGGGAGGAAAATTTTGGGGTTGCAACACACTGACCTGAAGACTGGATTCTTCTTCTGGGTAAGAGAGGCTTCCTGGATCCGCAATGAGCTGGAGCCCTCCGTTGAACATGTTGAGCGTTCCGCCTTCTTCTACGCTCCACTCTAGATTTTGCTGATCAGCGTAGGGCAGTTGAATGATGGTGGCTGGGGCCTCGGCGCTTTGATGAAATACTAAGTCCATGTAGAGGCCGGAATCATCAATGGCTTCCATTTTC
This sequence comes from uncultured Bdellovibrionales bacterium, assembly GCA_964652435.1. Taxonomy (GTDB): domain Bacteria; phylum Myxococcota; class XYA12-FULL-58-9; order XYA12-FULL-58-9; family JABJBS01; genus JABJBS01. Next base: position 8,746 of record CAZZDT010000010.1, on the reverse strand, counting down.
CAGGGACCATCAAAGAGATTAGCCAACATGTAGGACCCGTTGTCATCGGTAGCGCATCCAACACAGCTGTCTGCATTGCAGGCAATCACCCGAATGCCCGACAGAGGCGTTCCCACTTCAGAAAAAACCTGCCCTTCGAGAACGGAGGGCATAGTGTTTTGATCTTCAGTGGTTCCATCCTCTGTCGGACTCGAAGAATTATCCGAATCGTGCTCGGGAAAATCCGATTCTGATGCATCTTCTTTGGGGGGAACTTGATCGTCTTGATTTGAGATTGGTTTGTCCGTGTTGGGCTGTCCACAACAAACCAGTGCAAGAGCTACCCAGATAGGCAGCAGATAGCGACTGCATAAACGCATCGTGATGTCCTTTTCAGATAGCTGTATATTCAGGGGGCTTGAAGGCTTGGACGCTTAATCCATGGCTGTATAGATTAAGAACCTAAATGCTTCCCCTCATTGGTTCGAGGGAAGTGAACCGAGTTCGGCGTAGAGTGGCAAGGGTGAAAAGATTCAGTCCCAGAAGAAAATGAAGAAATATAAAATTAGGCGCCAGGTAGTTTGGCTGGTGAAGTATCTCGAGCTGTATGAAGCGATGGTCGAGCGATGTCATTTCCGTGTGGTTTGAAGAGCAATGGCAGTTCGATGGTGACTCCACCTTTGCGAGTAAATGGAAAACGCCATTTGCGAATAGCTTTCACCACACAACGCTTCACTTTGCGATTGCTTAAATCATTGCTGGTGATTTTGGTTTTCCCAACGCGTCCCCAGTGAGTGATTTTAAATCGTACATCCATGGAGCCTTGAAGCTTAGGTGTGCGTTTGAGTTGAGACTCATAACATCGACGAACATTTTGATGCTGCTTTTGAATCAACTGGCTAAGTTCGGCCGTGTTGATGCCATCTTTCCAGCGATACCGTGGATCAGCTTTGTTTGGATCTTCGCTGACAACCGATTCAGAATTTTTAAATGAAAGTCTGGTTTGAGCATGGGCCGGTAAGGCAACTGACAAGAGTGCACATGAGAACAGACCGCAAAGGAGGCTTTTAAAAATCATAGGTTTCTTCATCATGGTTTGGGGAGGTCTCACGTCAGGGCTCCGGGCAGAGCGGCTGCATGGACGCTTAGGTGGTCCATAGTGACTGCAAAATGCTTTGTCCAGGTACAAAATAGGTCTGTACAGCTCAAAAAGGACTGCTTGACAGGCGAAGTCGGTGTGTAAGTATGCCCCCATGCAAAAATCTGTCGCACCATTCGCTCTATTTTTTCTCTTATTCGGCTGTAGTTCTGAGGGTTTAATTTCCACTCAGGGCGATATGGACCAATACGCGGGAGCGACGTTGGTGGTTGACTCACCTCTCTCAGCATCTGTCTTTGAAATAGGCCAACCTATGGAACTTCATGCGAAAATCGTATCGGCAGAGGGTGAAACATTGGAGTTTGATGCCATTGAGTGGACTTCTAGCCTTCAGGAAGCCGGTATTTTCACGGGCAAGCAAGGTGAGGTTTATCTCGATATAGGCAAGCACGATATCACGGCGTCTGCTTACCTGCCCAACGGCGATCGCTTGGATTGGACCAATGGTGGGGTGCGGGTGCAGAGTCCCAACACCGGGATTTACGCGGGAAGCGTAACGATTTCGGTTTCCGGGGAGTTTCAAGATACCCCGCTAACAGCTTCGTGCACGGGTGCCGTTGATTTTGTGGTGGATATGGCTGGTGATGTGATGGGCGGCTCGGGCAGTTGCATGATCGAGTTGGTGGTCATGGATGGGTTTGAAGTCTCTTACGATGTCATTGGAGATATCAATGGCGACGAAGTAACCGGTAACGTTCAGGTTTCTACAGGACTTTTTCCAATTCCAGTTGCCTGGGAGGGTCAGTTTGATGATGGTGATCTTACGGGTGATTTCGGCGGCGACTTGCTGGTTTTTGAGCTCGAAGGCTTGGTTCAGGCCCGAAGGGTTACGACTTATCTGAACTGATTTATTCTTAAGTTCTTGTTTTATATCGGTATTATGAGTTTTTAGGCAGGATCTGAGGATCTTGAAAGAATCGTGTGCGCCGAAATTTTTGCTTTGACAGAATGCGTCATGGCGATTAGGGGCAAGCTCATATGAAACACCGGTCTCCCCAGCGGTGAAATCAATATGCAGGAGCAAACAATATGAATACTCGAAGTCTAAGTCTCGCCCTCTTTTTACTGATCGCCCCAACATCTGTGTGGGCAGGTCCTTGGTCTCTTGGCGCGGAAGCCGGGCCAATGGTTTGGCTCTTTAAGGAAGCGCCCGTGAGCTACGCGATGACCCTGACGCCCGGTTACGAAGTTATCGATGGCTTGATTGTCGAAGCAACCGTGGGTGTCCGTCACTACAGTTTCGAAACATCGGATAAAGAAACGGCGACCTTCGCACTGCCAATGATGGTGGGCGCTCGCTACCTTACCCATATCTACGCAGGCTTGTCCTTTGTCTCGGCCCTGCATGGGGGCGGCTTCGTTTTGGTCGAAGATGTGTTGAACAATCAAACCGCAGTTCAAGGTTCAGGGTACGAACAAAGTGTGGTGTTTGAACCGGGCGGTCGCCTTTTACTGGGACTGGATTACCAGGTGACAAATACCTTTGCGCTTGGTCTCACGGGCGGCTTGGAAATAACTCCGAACAACCTATTTGTGACCACCGGAATCGGTGGCCGGGTGGAATTTTAAGCCATTCGGTTGATTCTGGTCCGATCTGAATTCTCTCTCAGCCTTATGCCAACCGTGTTTGCGATTATTTTGGTGTAGGACAATGTGCGTGCAACCATGGCAGCGGGGAAAAACCCGTTTAGCTGTTGGTGTGCTGTTTCTGGGCGCACTCTACGGGGGGAGAAAATGACGATACCAATACCTGAGTTGCACGGTGATGAGGACCTTGTAGCCGTAGCAACGCGACTGAATCGCTACTGGGATCCACACCTTTCTAGGCGCACGGTAAAGCTGCGACCCGGTGAATACTGCGTAAGCTCCACTGACGAGATGTTGGTGACCGTGGTGGCCTCAAGCCTTGCGGTATGTGTTCGCGACCGCAGCAAGCGTATTTTGGGCATGAGCCACTTTATGCTGCCCACCATCGGGCTGTCTCGATTGGATAGACAAGGTTTGGAGTTGGCAAAAAGCTGTGGGCACGCCGCTCTCGCAAGATTACTTCAAGATATTTATTCTTATGGTTGCCAGGAAGAGTCCCTTGAAGCCGTGCTGGTAAGCGGCGGAGAAATTTGGCCTCAGAAGAAACAGAGTACCACTGACAGTTTGGCATTTGCCCGTGAGTATTTATGTGCGCATGGCGTAGAATTGCTTGGCGAATTTATCGGTGGACCTTATCCCAAAAAGATTTACTTTAACCTTGAAGATACGGTGCCTTACGTGAGGGTACTTTATAATTACAGTCAGACGCTGAAAGAGCGTGAGGACGCTTATCTAAAATCTCTGCGTATGGAATTTCTGCTGGGCCAGCGAAAGACCTCGATGGACTTCTCGTCTTAGCTTTTGATTCAGGCTACCCAAATCCAGTTTCCCTCGCGGGCAGACTTCTTTTTCACAGTTAGCTCGTTCAAGGTCAGATGAATAAACGCTTGGGCCTCGGTTTATGATGCACTGTTTCTTTTTCTCTGCTCGGGATCGAGAGTGGTGGGAGGATAGGGGCAAGCCTATAACGCGAAAGGCTACATCTTTGGTGAGAATTTGTACCAGAACTCACGAAAATGTTGCGAAATCATCCTAAATTGCGACACCTTTGTAGAACGCAGTGCGTTGACGATCGATGACTCAAACACGCCTTGCTGGTCTTGACTTACGGTCCTGTATCTTAGACTTTGGAGCGTCGCATTCATGCGCCCAAAATCGAGGCTCCTTAGGTCTCAAATGCGAGGTACCAGCACCATGTTAACGGTATTCGTTCCGAAGGAATCAGCTGCCGGGGAAACCCGGGTCGCCGCGATTCCTGAAACCATCAAAAAACTTACGAAGGATGGACTCACTTTTCGTATCGAGTCCCAGGCCGGTTTGGCATCTAGCATTACCGATGCGATATACGAAGCTGCGGGTGCAACGATTGTCCCGGCTGGCGGTGAAGCCGGAGCATGGGCTGAAGCAGATGTGGTGCTAAAAGTGGCACCGCCAACGACAGAAGAAGCCGGTCGCCTGAAGGCAGGAGCTCTTCTGGTGGGCTTTGTATCGCCCCACGCAAACTTGGATGTGGTGCGTGTGTTGATGGACAAAAAAGTAAACACCATGGCTATGGAGTTGGTGCCTCGAATCAGTCGGGCACAAAGCATGGACGCTTTGAGTTCACAGGCCTCTATTGCGGGCTACAAATCTGTTTTATTGGCAGCAGCCTCTTTGGATAAATACTTTCCTCTCTTAATGACAGCGGCAGGGACCGTTAAACCCGCACGTGTGGTGATTATGGGAGCAGGGGTGGCAGGACTTCAAGCGGTGGCAACCGCCAAGCGTCTTGGTGCCATTGTTGAAGTATCTGATATTCGTGAAGCGGTGAAGGAACAGGTCGAATCACTCGGTGGTAAGTTTATTGATTTACCGATGAACGAAAGTGGTGACGGCGAGGGCGGCTACGCAAAAGAAGTAACTCCCGAGTTTCTCAAAAAGCAACAAGCGATTGTTGCTGAGCATGTGAAGTCTGCTGATGTGGTGATTACCACTGCAGCAGTACCTGGTCGACCCGCTCCGAAGCTTGTTACCGAAGATATGGTAAAAAGCATGCGCGAAGGAGCCGTTATCGTCGACCTTGCGGTGGCCACTGGCGGGAACTGTGTGCTTTCTAAGCCTGATGAGGATGTAGTTGCTCATGGGGTTCGCATTATCGGACATTCAAATCTCGCCGCATCTGTTCCGGCTGATGCAAGCATGCTGTATTCGCGAAATGTTCAGACATTGATGAAGCTGCTGGTGAATGAAGAAGCTCTTAAACTTGATCTTGAAGATGAGATTGTTGCAGGCGCGTTGCTCACTTTTGACGGGCAATGCCGACACGAGCGTACGAAAGCTTCGCTTGAAGGAGGTAACGCATGACTATGGGCCCTCTCTTAATTGGTTTATATGTTTTTATCCTCGCCATGTTTGTTGGTTTTGAGGTCATCACAAAGGTACCACCTACGTTGCACACACCGCTGATGAGCGGGGCCAATGCCATCAGTGGCATTACCATTGTAGGTGCATTGGCGGTTGCCATTACTCCTGAAGCTTCGGTTTCAAACCTTTTGGGCGCTACTGCCATTGCTTTTGCAACCATTAACGTTGTTGGTGGATTTCTCGTAACGGGCCGGATGCTCGCGATGTTTGGGAGTAAGAAGAAATGACCAGTAACGTGGTTCACTTTGTATATTTGCTGTCGGCAGTTCTATTTATCTTTGGCTTGAAGAAGCTAACCAAAGTTAAAACTGCGCAGACCGGTAATAAGATAGCCGCGGGCGCAATGCTCTTGGCCATTGTTGGTACCTTACTCGAGTTGCACTTACCGGTTGAGGGTGTCGTTCCAAGTCTCGATTATCGATGGATCTTGGGTGGTGTTGTAGTAGGCGGTGTCCTCGGCGGTATCGCTGCTGTTCGGGTTGCCATGACTTCCATGCCAGAGATGGTCGCACTTTTTAACGGTTTTGGCGGCGGTGCCTCGGCTTTGGTTGCAACCGCGGTCGTTTGGAATGACTTGGTCGAAAAGCCAGGAACCATTGATACCGTTAACGCGGTGATCATTTGCTTATCGGTTCTGATTGGAGCTTTGACAACGACCGGCAGTATTGTCGCTTTCTTGAAGCTTCAAGGAAAACTTAAAAAAGGTGCGCCGATACTTTTGCCTGGTCGTCATGTGATCAACTTGGTTTTGGTTGGTGGCGTCGTAGCGGCGACTGTTTGGTTTACCGGTGCAACGAATGCTGAAGGGTTTACTCAAAGTGTTCTTGTACTCACTGGTATTGCCTTGGTGTTGGGTTGGCTTTTGGTTATCCCAATTGGTGGCGCGGATATGCCAGTCGTGGTTTCGCTTCTAAACTCCTATTCAGGTATTGCAGCTTGTGCCGCGGGATTTGTTATTGGAAACAACGTCTTGATTATTGCGGGTTCTATGGTTGGAGCCGCCGGTCTTATTCTGACACAAATCATGTGTGTGGCGATGAACCGATCTCTGCTTAACGTTTTGGTGGGTGGATTCGGAGCCAGTGATTCCAGCGGTGCCTCGGAAGATGCGCGCAATTACGAAAGCGTTACCTCTTGTGGGGCCGAAGAAGCAGCCATGGTTCTCGAGAATGCTGAAAGCGTTATTTTTGTACCGGGATATGGCCTGGCGGTCGCGCAAGCCCAACACGCGGTTCGAGAGCTGGCAACCGCGCTTGAGAAACGCGGTGCAAAGGTGAGTTATGCGATTCACCCCGTTGCGGGTCGAATGCCTGGCCACATGAATGTTCTTTTGGCTGAAGCAGATGTTCCATACGAGCAGCTGGTAGAAATGGATCTTATTAATCCTGAATTCAAAACAACGGATGCAGTCATCGTTATCGGTGCCAATGATGTTGTTAACCCGGCAGCGACAACCCAGACGGACAGCCCTATTTATGGAATGCCTATTTTGGAGGCACACCATGCTCGAACGGTTTTCGTTATTAAGCGCTCTTTGAGTCCAGGTTATGCGGGCATTAAAAATGGTTTGTTTGAAATGGACAACACCATGATGGTCTTTGGCGATGCTAAGAAAATCGTTCAAGGCCTGGTTACGGAGCTTGCCGAGCTTTAAAGTTGGGTACACTTCGGTCTCAATGCTTCGTGAAAGGCGCACCGAAAGGTTGCGTTATGAGTCAATGCCTGTAAAGGGTGTAAGGTTCAGAGGAGAAGTTGAAAATGAAGTGGGCTCCAACATCGTGGCGTAATTATCCGATCAAGCAACAACCGATCTATGAAGATCCCGAGGCAGTTGATGCTGCTCTGGAAGTCGTTCGCCGGCTTCCGCCCTTGGTTGCTCATGGTGAGGTGGATGCACTTCGAAAGCACTTTGTTAAGGCTACGCAGGGTAAATCGTTTGTCCTGCAAGGTGGTGATTGCGCGGAGCGCTTTGTTGATTGCAACCGTGACTCCATTGAAGCCAAGCTGAAGATTCTTCTTCAAATGAGTCTTGTCTTAACCTGGGGAGCTCGGTTCCCGGTGGTTCGTATCGGAAGAATGGCGGGCCAGTACGCCAAGCCTCGCTCCAGTGATACCGAAACCAAAGATGGAGTTGAATTGCCTTCATTTAGAGGCGAGCACGTCAATGGTATCGAATTTACCAAGGAGTCTCGCACTCCCGATCCAAGTCGCCTTTTGGAGGCTTATTTCCACTCTTCAGCCACGCTGAATTATGCGCGAGCGCTTTTGGATGGCGGATTTGCCGATTTACATAATCCTCAGCATTGGGACCTCGGTTTTTTCCGGAATCCAGCCAACCGAGATCGGCACCAGGCGATGTTGCACAGTATCTTGGACGCCCTAGAATTTGTTGAGTCTACGGGTGTTCAAGCAGGTGGTATTTTTCGAACGGTCGAGCTCTTTTCCAGTCACGAAGGTCTTTTGCTGCCTTACGAAGAAGCCCATACGGTGAAAGTAGATGATCGGTACTACAATTTAGGTGCCCATATGCTTTGGATCGGAGACCGTACCCGTCAACTCGATGGTGCGCATGTGGAGTATTTTCGGGGGATCGAAAATCCAATTGGCGTAAAAGTGGGCCCCACTATGGAGCCAGATGAGCTGGTGGAACTGATTCAAAAGCTTGAACCGGAGAACCGTGCCGGACGCATTACGTTGATTTCTCGGCAGGGTGCGGATGGGGTTCGGGATAAATTACCGGCTTTGATTCGTGCAGTTCAAAAAGCAGGTTGCCAGGTGGTTTGGTCCTGCGATCCAATGCATGGAAACACCACACCGACCAGTACTGGTTTGAAAACTCGAAATTTCGATAAGATTTTAGAAGAGCTAAGAACCACCTTCGATGTTCATCATGAGCAGAAGAGCCATTTGGGTGGTGTTCATTTTGAGTTGACGGGTCAGAATGTGACGGAGTGCACCGGCGGACCGGAAGAGCTTTCTGAAGAAGATCTTCCGAGCAATTACGAGACCCATTGTGATCCTCGCTTGAATTACGCTCAGAGTGTTGAAATGGCGTTCTTAATGGCCGAGCATCTGCAGAAAACTCGCCGCGACGCGTCAGATTGATTTCCCTTTGCGATTTGAAATTCATTCGTTATGGAGCCTCCCCGTGATTGCCACCGATGGAGGTTTCGATGCGTCTGGCTTTAGCGACTTGTTCAAATTTACCCGATTGGGAAGTGGATGATGTTCCATTTCACCAAGCCATTGTTGATGCTGGTATCGATATGGCGCGGCCAGTTTGGGATGACCCAAATGTCGACTGGAAGGCTTTTGATGCCGTCTTGATTCGCACAACGTGGGATTATCAAGAAAAGCAAGTGGCGTTTAATGCCTGGGCACGTCGTGTCAGTGAAGACACGCACTTGGTGAATCCCGTTGATGTTGTGGTTTGGAACACTGCTAAAACTTACCTACGGGATCTGGAAGCTGTTGGCGCGCCGCTTACGCCAACCCAATGGCTTGATAAGGGTACCACGGTCGATATCGCTCATCTGATGAAAGATTTAGGGTGGGAGAGAGGTTTTCTAAAACCTGTGGTTGGCGCAACGGCTCGCGAAACGCTTCCGTTTGACCTCA
>CAZZDT010000009.1:0-14883 GCA_964652435.1 uncultured Bdellovibrionales bacterium | reverse complement strand
GAACGTATACGCGACTTATCTTCGTCGCTCAGTACAACTGCACCGGCATTATCCTGCTCAGCGACTTCCGTACCGGGATGGGTTGCACCATAACGAGCCGAGCCTACACCGCGGGCCATGTCCTTAATGATATCGGTTACCCGATTGTGAGCATCCTGGCCGGATTCGAGTTCCGCCAACTCTTTTTCACGACTTTCGAGAATTTGAGTAAGGTCGTTGGCAAAAGCCTGGGTTCCCAAACCAGGACGATTCACAAACATTTGGTCGTCCATGCTCACCAACGCATCCAGCATAACTTCCTCTTGGTCCCGCATGACTCTTTGGGTGGCCTCAAGGGTCTCAAGCTCGCCGCTTAACTTCTCTTTGTCCTCAGCGGGCGCAGCTTCCAGTGCTTCTTTTTTAGCGGCGATTTCTTTGCTCATAGCCGTCACCGACCGCGAGTGGTCATCTACCCGGCGCGCCAACTCTGAACGGTTTTGGCGCATGGTTGCGTATCCACGGGGGTCTCGAAGAATACCGCTTACCTGCATCATCAAAGCCGTCTCAGCATCGTCGATCATCGAGCGCACTTCAGAATCCATGGGACTCTGAGCACTATCGGGACTGATTTCAACTTCACCGCCTTTTAAAGCTGCACCCTTCGACGCTGTATCAGGTGCCTTCTCAAAGGGATCCATCCCTCGCCGACGCGCATCTTGGCGAATCGTGGCCAGCTTGTCGGTCAAGCCACCATAAGCGTAGCGCTCTTGATGTAAATCCGCATAGGTCTGCTGGTCAGCTTCACTTAAGTTCGAGAGTTCCGTTGGAGTGAGAAACCTGACGGGCAACTGCCCTTCTTCAACGGCAGCGGCTTCCGTAAGCTTAGCCAGTTGATTATCAATCTCACGAATTTTATTGGTTGAATCCGGGCTGGCTTCTTTGTCATCAAGCGAGTCAATGCCGTCTTTTTGCGCACCTTTCATGGGGTTGTTACCCACAAGTTCCTGCGCTTTGCTCTCCATGATTTTCTCAGAGAACTTTGAGCCAGACTGGGCAAGCTCAAGCATTTTATCGTGACGCTCTTGAGACTGCTTAAGCTCCGTAAGCGCGATTTCAAGCTCTTTGAAACCCTGCTGCAATTCGGAATCAGCCCGCGACAAATCCTTGAGCATCTCACGCCACTTCTGGTCGTCCTTCATGGAATTTTTCATATGATTCCACAAAGCAGCGCCCCAGGCCGAACCATCGAAGTTCGTTCTCCAACCCTCGTCACCGTGACCCAAGCGCTCGAGAATCTCTCCCGCACCTTCTTGGCTAATCGCTGAAGCTTGCGGTCTTGGCAGAACTGCACCTTGTCGCAAGTTGGTGATGTCTTGGCGTTCTGCGGCCGAAAGTGTTTGTGCACCTTCTGTCGCACCGACCATAGGACTGGATGTTTGGGAAGAACTTACCTTACTGAGTCCATCCATACCGGCATGTTGCGCATGGCTTGAAGCGCTGGCTTTCAGACTCTCATGATGGGCTTTGCGCTCTTCAAGTTTTGCGCGCAGCACCGCCACCTGCGAAGCGGTGGCCTCTTGTCCTGAAAGTTGCTGGATGATTGCAGCGAGCGCTGCATCTTTGCCATCGGTGGCCTCTTCAGATGCCTGAGGCGTCTGAGTTTGAACCGCCTTTGGCGCATTGGTGTCGATGGTAAGCTTTGACATGTCTTTATTCTATTATCGAGTGATGGTTTGTACCACCTGTGTTTGACGTTCAACCATGCCGTCGATCAAACGAAGGGCCTGCTTAAACTGCTCTTTGGACTCTTGATAGTTGCTGTTGGACTCATCAATAGCCTGATCCATGCTCTCTTGGAGCTGCTGAAGCCGCAAAATGCGCAATTGCTGCTCATCAGCTTCCGCCTGGGCACCATAGCTCTTATCAATAGCCTGACCGCCTGCGGAAATCATTTGGGAGCCCCCCTGACCGATTGCTGCTGCTGTAAACTGCGAGCCAAATGCTTGGCCCGGGTTCGCTGCACCGATGATGTTCACCGCTGCTGACGCACACGAGATGTAGAAATTATTCCAAGCAGCTTGACGCTCTGCCTCAATTTTCTGCTGGGTCGCATCAATTTCGAGGCTCTTGGTGTCGTATTTCATCTTTTGCATCGCATGACGCAAATCTTTGCTCATCGCCATATCGGTTTGCGATGTGCGGGCCATTTCAGACAAAGCCATCCAGCTAAGCATGCCCACAGACATTTCGTTAAAATCTGCACCTTCAAATTTTGCCGCCAGCTCTGGCAGTGGCGCCTGAATACCATCCACATCGGGAAGTGCGGGCGCTGCGCTGTTAAATGAAACCGCTGCTGCATTCTGTGGGCTTACAACAAAGTTATCGTGGGCCGAACTTACCTGGCCTGCACTGACCTTAAGTCCCACCGCAGAGAGCATCTCGTTTGCAGCTTGCTCATTGATAACATTTTTCGTCTGACCACCGTCGGAGCTGACTTCGTAATTGCCTTCTCCAACGTAGTTGATGGTGGTCGGTGCGAATGAATTGTTGCCAATTGGTGTCATAATCTTAGCTTCCCTAACTTAAATGGTTTCGTTTGATTGCCTGCTAAAACGACTGCTTACTTAGCCATACCCGCGGCCATGATTTTCTGGCTGGTTCCAAAGGCTGCATTCATCATTTTTATGACGTTTTCGACGGTTTTATTCTTAGATTCGACCAACATCTCGATGATCGCATTCTCATCTTCAAGTTGCTCCTGGAACATTTCCGCCATCATGCGCATACGCTTCGCGTCCAAACCGGCCAACTGTGCATCCGCGGACTTTTCTGCCGCTGTAAGGTTAGCACCAGCTTGAGTAACCGTTCCCGCAGCTTGCGTGGTTGCGGTTGCTACATCGTAGCTTTGCTTCAACGCTTCAAATGCTGCCATACCTGCCTTGTGGCCTGCTTCAGTAGCTGCCTGAACAGCACCCTGCATGGCAGATTCCATAAGAGCCTTGGTTCCCATCTCAACGCCCGCCGAAGCCAGCTCTTTGCTCATGGTCTGAGCTGTTTGCTTAGCAACTGCCTGGGTGACCGCCTGAACCTGAGCCTGGGTAAGCTCTTTACCGGCTGCCTGAGCGGCATCCTTAAGAGCTTGCTGCGTAGCCTTTTGTGCGATTTCTTTCGTGGCTTCTTTCGCTGCATTTTGCGCAGCTTCCTTGCCCGCTTGTGCCGCAATTTCTGCAGCCTTCTTCGCTGCTGCCTTGGTTCCCTCGTTAATAATATTCTGAACTGCCTGATTCGCAGCAACCTTGCTCGCTTCAACCGCCGCCAGGGCAGGCGCTGCTGCAATGCCACCGATGGCCGATCCAATGGATGCACCCATCAAGGCCGAATCCAGCACCCCTCCAGCGTCTTCTCCAGAGGCTGCTCCAGCAATTGCGCCAATCAAAGCACCCGCTGCAACACATGCACCAACAACCAATGCACCAGCTGCACCAAAAGTAACCGCCGCCAAAGCGATGCTTACGGCAATCATAATTGCGCTTACAACGTAACCAATGATCTTGGCAGTCTGAGCATATTGCTCTGCTTCTTTTTTCATTTCCTGAGCTTGTGCACTTTTTGCCAAAGCATCATCGATTGCTTTTTGTCGCAAAGTGCTCATGGCTTCAGCCAACTCATTATGAGTCTCTACAGAGTTGTTCGGATCCATGATGTTGAGCTTAAGAAAAGCTGAGGTCATCATTTGAGAGTTCATGTCCTGAAAGTTGATGGAACCTTTTGAAGTTACATCCGTCAGGGCAATGTCGAGATTGTTGCTAAATGACTCGGCGCCACTCTTGAGCTCTGGAGTAAGCTTGACCGTGGGCGGCATCGGAGGTGGCATTTTTGAAACCACGTTCACTGCGTTTTGTGCCTGCTTAGTCTGAGAAACTTCTTTGGTTGTCGCAACGGAATCCGTTGCGCCAATCTGGCCTACCCCGGCACGCTGAAGAAGCTTGGCAATTTCTACATCCTGAGAAGCTTTTGAAGCTGAACCATCGCCGGCTTTCACCTGCGCCGCTGCGGCTGCATTGTGAATGTCCTGCTGGAGATTATGATTTTTGTTTCCAATAGATCCGCCGGAAATACTCATCGTATTAGGCTCCCGTTCTCAAGGGTCATCAAAGTTGCTCTAGATTGTACACCCGTCGAGGGTTTTCTGGTTGGATGAAAGATAAGAAAAATCGCGTGTGATCCCGATCACTTATCCGCCAAACTGCTGTAATAACTGGCGTGCTCGGTCGGCCACCGCCGCATATTCAGGATCGTCACCGGCTTGCTCAAGACCATTGCGAATGATCTCCAAACCACCATCCACATGACCGGCCATGATTTTGCACTCACCCTGGTAAACCATTGTCATTGCGTTGTTTTTATCGTTTACCAGTGCCATTCGGTAATAGTGATCGGCCTGCTCGTACTGCTTGAGCCGCTGCAAACTGATCCCAACCAGCTGATAATACCGGCCATTGTAAGGATCGAGCATCATCAAGTAGCCACAAATCTGCATGGCTTCGATCACCTGACCCATTTCCACGTATTGACACGCTGCAGCATACGCACCGTCGAGCTCATTTTCCGTAAAGCCGCCCACCTCTGCGTAAGTCAGCCGGCCTTCTTGAAGCGCCTGGGCAACTTCTTTGAAGTCTTCGGAGAGCTTCGGATTGCTCATGATGTCTTCGAGTTCAACCTCACGGTCTTCATCAAAGTCCACCAGCACCTGAACCATTTCCTCGGAGATATGCCGGGCAAGCTTCTCGCCTTTTTCCATCAACACCACACGAGGCGGCTTGCCACCTTCGGCCGCAATGATGGCCCGAGCTCGGGTAAGATAAGGAAGGTAAGCAGGATTCTCACTGCCTTTGGCAACCACAGCTTCTAAAACGCGAATACCTTCGGCTTGCTCGCCGACCATGCACAAACACTCGCCGGTGAACACCGCAGAAACAATATCGGTTCCATCCTGTTCCAAAGCACCGCGATAGCAATAAAGCGCAAGAGAATACTTTTTCTCTGCATGGCAACAAGCACCCAAACCACGCCAAGCTGCGGCATAGGTATGCTCTAAGCCCAGAATGAATGAGTAAACGAGCGCAGCCCGGTCAAACTGCCGACCGCGGTAATAACCCAATGCAATCTGCTCAATCGCCCGTAAAGCTTCCGGGCTAAAACCCATGGCTTCGGCATACGAGTTTGCTCCATCTCGAACTGCTGAGACGATGTCTTCAATGCTTTGATCTGAAATCTCTTCAAGAAAACTGAAGTCGATATTGTGAGGTGATGGCGCCATCCCAGTTGTCCTCCCACAAAATGGTGCGAAGCCATTCGTACCATAGTTGCAAATGCGAACAAACCAGGTTGCTCGGCCTACACAAACAAGTTTGCGGGTTAGAGCATATTTCTAACAGTGCCACTTCGCATTTCGTTGGTGGCCTTAAGAACGCTCGACATGAGGTTGTAAAGCTGGTTCGCCTTCTGGTCGAAGTTCTGAAACGACGTAGAAGCCATCTGACGCTTGTTACGAACGGTTTCCTGCATGCTCTCTACATGTTTGATCTCATCGTTGAGACCAGCACGGTCAAGACGCTTGGAGTCAGTCGAGAGAGCTGTGATTTTACCGTCTGAGCCCAATCCATTGAGGTCAAAACGCTTCACTTCAACATCAATATGAATCTTCTCAGGCTCTTTTTCACCTTCAGATGCTTCACTCAGCTCCTGGCTCTTTTCAACCAGCTCACCCAGGTAATCCGAGAGGCCTTCGGCCATATCGTTGTATTCCTGAATCTTGGTCAGAAAATACGCTTTATCCAAGTTGGTTTGCTCAATGGATTCGCGAAATACCAAGAAGAGAAGTTCGTAAATGTTCAGACCCGCATCCAACGCGGCAACATTGCCCACCGCTTGCATCGCAGCTTCTTGATTGGCCGGTGATGGGTTTTCAAGATTGGCAGTCATGGCCGAAACGGCGGTTTGAAAGCTTGGCTCACTCTTAAGCTCTGCCTGCCAGCCCGGGGTTGTATTCGGATTATAAGGCGAAGGTGTTTCCGAGTTTTTGAACATGAGAATCAGACCTTTGTCTGTATCAGACAGGTCTTTTTCTTCGGTGTTGGGTCCTAAATCGAGGCCTTGGGGTCCCTGCGCAAACTTATCGTCCGGTACAAATACACCGCTGGCAAACTTATAACCTTGAGCAGCCATAAGGCTTTTAAGTTCCGCGAGACCATTTTGATCGAGTACTTCGCCGGCCTGGGCCATACCTTCAGCGGTGGTCACATTCACCTGTGCACCGTTCGGTAATTCCACCGCTCCCTGGGTTAAGACCTGAATATTTGCGGTTCCTAGACCTGCTCCACCAGCACCTGTGCTCATCTATTTCTCCTTGGCATCGCCATCTGAGGACGCCCCAATTTACATTGTGACACCTCACCGTTGGAGTCGTACACAGCTTGTGCTCGAACGGGTTGATGAAATGTAAACCACGTGATCTCGAAATATCTTATATTGGAGGCTTAGTCATCTCGGGGAGCCCGGACGATCTTCCTTAAAACAAGGTTAAACTCCTGATTTGATTGATTTAAATCAACATCCCCTCGTCGCAAGATCTTCGCATATTCCCCAGGCGTAAGTTCATAAACGAACTTCTTCAAAGGCTCGCCGCTTAGAGGATGAGGCTCCTCAAATCTATCCACGCACCTTACACCAACCTTTTCCCACCAACGGCCAGCGGCCGCCCCCTGCGCGCTCACACGCCACCGAAGTCGCTTGGCCAAGCGGTAACGAAAGAGATAAATCACCACCAAAAGGTTGGCTTCCATGTAGAGGCTTACGCCACGGGACTTACCAGGAATGGCTAAATCCACATCTCGAACCACATCCAAAGCACCGTCCCAGCCAAAATCGATAAAAAAAGCGTAAGGTTTCCCATCGGCTCGGGTACGAGCCACCAACCAGCGGACATCGAGTTCCTCGTCGCCCTCTTTTTCTCGAGTAAAGAGCCGGTTTGCTTCAAAAAGCTCTCGGGTTGGAGGCTGCGGACAACTGAGGGGCACATAAATCTCAGGGCGCTGCATGGCCTCAAAGATCCAGTCGCGCTCTGCTTCGCTGGGTTGGTCAAGCTCCAGCTTGGGTCCGAAGATACTCTCCATGGTGTAAGCTTATAACGAAAAGTGTCTCTTTTGCAGCCATAGAGAATTCGATGTTAGAAGATCAGACTATGAGATTGAATCCAGCAAACATCGACGTAGAGAAACTCAACGACGCCATTGAGTGCATGACCACGGAAACCTTTGTCCTCAACCGGGTCGGCCCAGAAGACGTGGAATGGTTTGCCAATTTACTGCAAGACCCTCGCTTCTTTCGCAATGCTGGATTCAAAAAAGCCCCCAGTACGAAAACACTCAACGAAACCCTCTTTGAAGATGTTGAAATGGTGGCGTGGACCGCCGCGGGCCATGATATGGACGAGCCCGTTGGAGTTTGTGCCTGGGTTGGTTTTTCCGGCGTACCCTATCTATTTTTCGAGCCCATCACGCCCACTGAAGTTGGCCCCGATGTTCTTCAAGAACTCATGGAACCCATTGTCCATGTCTTTTTTGAATTCACTCCGGGTAAAGAACTTTTTGTTTACGTACCGCGCCCCGTGGATGATGACCTTCATCTCATGTTGGTTGAAAACGGCTTTGACCCCATGGAATATTTGCCAGGCATCAACAACGAAGAAGAAATGGGTTACCTCTTAGCCAGAGCAACTTACGACGCATATTTTAATGCAGACGAGGAACCACTTCCTTGACCATCAAATACTTAAGCCCTACGGCGACCATCAGCGTATGGCCACGTCATGCACTCGTTTTTGATGCAACCTTCGGCTGGCAGTTTTTCTCCCCGGAAAAAGATGATGCTTGGGCACAGCTTATTCAAACCATGACTGTCGAGTCGGGCAGCTCTTTGGCTCAAACGCTCGAAGATTTTCTGACGGATAACCCTGTTCCCGGAGAAAACCCAACCCCGGCCCAAGCCATCCGAACACTGGATAGGCGCTACAACGGCTGGCTCCCACAGCTGCCCATCGACATTGAGCAATATGCTGGTGCCGTTGCCCTCTGGAATCAACAGCTAAGGGTCACCCCACAAATCAACGAAGCACCCATGAGTCTACCGGGTTCCGCCGGGAGGCTGGCCCATCTTATTTTGAGACAAGGGCCGAAAAACATTTACTTCGATGCCGACCCCAATGGCCTAGCTTTTTTGCTCACTCACAACACCAGGTCCAGTGTTCGCGTGAGCCATCCTGATCAGCGCTTAAGATTTTTAGCCATAAAAGAGTTTGAAGAGAATGGTTCAAGAGTAAAGATACTGGAGCCAGATGCAGCAGCTGATGAGCACGATTTTGGCCTGGGCTATGCATCCACAGCCAACGCAACCATTGAAACCCTTAAACGGCTTTTCAAGAATACCGCTTCTGCTTCGAAGGTGGGGTTGGTATCAAGACGACCTCACGACCACTGGCTTCATGACTTTCTCAAAGAGCAAAAAATCAAAGTGCTCGAAGTATATAGAGACCTCGACACTTGGCTTATCCCTGAAGGCTTCAGTCCAGATCATACAGCTGACCTTTTGATACTAGAGCGCCCCGAAATCTTTGATTTAGGCACTCAGGATAAACCTGCACTTTTTGACCTTCAGAATCAGCCCTATACAACCCTCGACATCAACCAAGTCGGTCACGACCGGCTCAATACCGATTGCCTCGAGGAGCTGGCTGAACTGCTGGATGTGATGGGGCCACACGAACCCTGCCACCGTCATATCCAAGTTACAGATGAAGTTTTAAGCCTTAGCTACTATGACAGCATGGGTTACGGTTTGGTTCTCGATTTGAGACCTAAACCAGCGCACGCATCCATAACCTTTATGCCTTATCACCCCATGCTGGAACGCGCGGCCATCCATGCTGCCTTTTTAACTCTAGCCGGTCCCTGGACCCGCCTGGCTGCTGAACGCACTTGGTGGTCGGGCGCTGACTCTGTTTTTACGTGAGACGCACCATGACCGGAACGCTCAAATTTTCAGATGGAATCATCTTAAGCATTGGCCTCGACGATGCGCAGCTTATCGATTTAGGGGATAAAGATTACGTAGACATTCCCATGCGAGAGCTGCCCGCTCTGGAGCGCTTGTCTCTTGGTTTAGAGTCTGGGCTCAGCCAAGAGCGCATTGATAAACTTCTGGAAGCAAAAGTCATCGAAGCCGGCACACCCGCCCCCGATCCCAAAGTGCGTGAAAAACTGATTCAACTCGACGATCTTCAACTCAACGAATACCGTCCTCACTTAAGCCCCAAAGCACTTAAGGCGTACGAGCTAACGCTCGAGGTTCACGCCGGGCGCAAACGCTTTCATACTGGCCTAGGACAATGCCCAACGCTGCCCGAAACAAGTCTAAGAAGAGCACTCTTGGTAGGTGATTCGGATGATGTCGGTGTGCTTGATGTCCTGCTGATTGGGGACGACGATTTACTAAGTGTGCCCTTGGCCGCTCTCGGTCACCGGGTCACGGTTTACGACATCGATGAATATGTTTTAGGGCTGGTTGAACAAGCGGCTAAGACCTACCAGCTCCCCATCAAAGCCGTCGAGCATGACCTACGCGATCCCATAGAAGAAGATGCTAAAGAGAAGTTCGATGTTTTCTTAACAGACCCCATGAGCAACGCCGAATGCTTTGAGCTCTTTATCTCAAGAGCCATCCCACTGCTTCGGGCAAATGGACGGGGTTTTTCGGCTGTGCATGCACCCACGGAAAATACATTTCGAAGCCTGATGCGTAAAATGCATATTCCAATCGAAGCCTGGCACCGTAGACACAATCGCTACTACTCCCACTACTTTAGACTTCATCAATATGAGAGCGACTGGGTGGAGCTTCGAAAATCGGACACCACAGAGCCCAGCTTGGCCGCCGGCGCTTATGCAAGCCCTGTGAACCTTTACCAAGAAGCCTATTTTCAACGCTCGACCATCGCCCTAACAATGCTCGACAACATGGACGCGTTGCAATTTGCGAAACCGATGTTCCTAGACATGGTGCTGGACGGAATTGTGGCTGAAGCCGACGTGGTGGAAATTCACCGAACCATTGAAGCACAAAACGACTGGAGCCTTTTGGTATCCCATACGAATAAGGGCCACCTCACACTGCATGTGGACCGAGTTCGCAATCAGATTTTATTCAGTGCCCATCCCGTAGACATCGATCTCTTGGATGCGGCGCGCTACTTCTTAATCGCCACGTTCAAACACTCAGGAACCGTGGTTAAAACCATTCGCAATCAAAAGTTTTGGGATCTAAGGATCGAGTGAGGCCATCATCCTTCGACCATCGCCTCGGATGCCGCTTTCAAAATATCTTCAAGGGTTCGAATGTGCTCGAGGGCACTGTCCTGAACAGAAATACCGAAGATTTCTTCCACCTCGAGAATGATCTCCAGCGCATGCATAGAATCGAGCCCCAATTCATCGAAGAGATCTGTGCCTAATTTAAGCTCAACGGGATTCGAACTATCAGCCAATGTGCCAATGATTTCCCTTAATTTTGTTTCGAGCTCTTTCATGGTTACTCCCCAAACAGCGGCAACTGCTCTCTTATTTTTACACATGAGCGGCTTTTGCGTGCCAGGGCTGAATTGATTTTACTCAGAAATTGACAACTGATCCTACGTTCAGGTATACATAGTTTCAGGCGATACAAATGTACAGCCATGGAGGAATCATGGACAGTTTACCCGAACTCACAGCAAGACAGCGTCAGGTCTTTGAATTCATCGAAAGCAAAATTCAAGAATGGGGTTACCCCCCTACCATACGTGAAATCGGGGAACACCTGGGAATCAAGTCCACCAACGGCGTCGCCGATCACCTTAAAGCACTGAAAAGAAAAGGATATCTCCAACAAAGGGGTCATAAGAGCCGAACGCTCATCCCTACGGAGCCAGCCATGAGTCAAAGCCAGGCCAATAATGTTGTCCCGATGATTCCGCCAAACAGCGGTTCTACCATCTCCATCCCACTGCTTGGTCGAGTGGCCGCCGGTGAGCCCATTCTCGCCGAAGAGCACGCTGAAGGCTCGGTCGTTGTTGATTCACTGCTGGTGGGGGGCAATAAAAAGGTCTTCGCCCTCAAAGTTGTAGGTCAATCCATGATCGAAGACGGGATTTTCGACGGCGATTACATCTTTGTTCAAAAACGCAGCCACGCGCAGCCAGGTGAAATTGTCGTCGTTGTGATTGATAACGAGGCAACCGTGAAGCGATATTACCCGGAAGGTGACCGCATTCGGCTGCAGCCCGCGAACTCCGCTATGGAACCCATTTACGTCAATAAGGAAGATTTTAGAGAAGTTCAGATTATGGGGCTGGTTGTAGGCGTCTATCGAAATATGAACGGATAAAGTGCTCTAAACCTCATTTGAGGCTTTATGCACCTCTTGAGGCTCTTCAAAAGAGAGGCCTAATTTCTCTTCAATCAGGTCCATCATTCCCAAAAGCTCATCGAGCCGGGATTCTACCTGGGCCAGATCTTCTTTGGTTACAACACCAGGATGAGAGCTTGATAAAAGCTCCCGCATTGATTCCACCCATTTTTCTTGTCCCATCACACTTCGTGCATAGACAGCTTTAAGCCCATTGGTCAATCGATCAAACACTCGACAGGCCAGCCGGCTTTGTGCATAGAGGGGTTTGTGCTGGGATCCTTTTTTGTTTGGAGCCAATTCAATGCTGCACCATAAAGCTCGCGTTCATGTTGTGACTGGCAAGGGCGGAGTTGGAAAGACTGTCGTTTCAACGGCTATGGCTATGGCACTCGCCGCCGAAGGCAAAAAAGTCTTGCTGGCTGAGGTCAATGCCCACGACCGCGTTGCCGCTCTGCTTGGAGCAAGGCCCGTCGGCGCGCACATGCGAGAAGTCCTGGAGAATCTCTGGGTCGTCGATATGAATCCCACCGATGGCATTCATGAATATGCCCTGATGACCATTCGCTTTGAGGCTATTTATAAGGCGGTGTTTGAGAACAAATTCATCAGACCTTTTATCCGCTTTATCCCTTCCCTGGGAGAAATGGTGATGTTGGGTAAACTCTGGTTCCACGAACAAGAAGAGGTCGACGGCAAACCCAAATACGACGCCATCATCATTGACGCGCCGGCTACCGGTCACGCCATCAGTATGCTGCGCACCCCATCGGCCATTGAAAAAGTCGTACCCGCCGGGGTGATGCGCGACCATGCCCGGTCCATGCGCGAGATGCTAACGGATCCCGCTAAAACCCGGCTGCATATTGTTACTTTGCCGGAAGAGATGCCCGTCAACGAAGCCAGAGAACTAGAGGCTGCCGCGACCAACATCCTGGGTATGGCCATTGGAACAACCTTCATTACCCAGCACGTCCCTCCGGTCCCCAAAGAAACGCTCGCAAGCCTGGAAAACGTGTCCGAGCCAGAGACGTTGGTGGCCGCCAAAGAGACTCTCGATATTCGCGAAGCAAAAAGACAAGCCGGAGTAGAACACTTAGAAAGACTTCCCGGCCGACTCCTAAGCGATCTCTTCACCATCGAACGTATTGTGGGACCAGGCTTGGGGCGCAGTCAGGTTGAGCAAATTGCGCAAAGTATGCGCGAAGCCAAAGGAGCCTCAGCATGAAGCCACTTTGGGAAGATAGAAAAATTATTGTCTGTGCCGGAACAGGCGGCGTGGGCAAAACAACTGTTTCCGCTTCCATTGCAGTAGCTGCTGCAGCCAGTGGGCTCAACACCATTGTCATGACCATCGACCCTGCTCGGCGCCTCGCCAATGCACTGGGTTTAGATGACTTTGGGAATGTTGAGCGTGAAATCGGTCCGGAAATGCTCAAGCCCTACGGCGTTGAACTCAAGGCCCCACTGCACGTGATGATGCTCGACGTGAAACAAACATTCGACACCATGATCAACAACATGGCGTCCAGCCCCGAGGCTCGAGATTTAATTTTACGAAACAAAATCTATCAACAGTTTTCAACAGTGCTGGCCGGGGCTCTTGAATACGCGGCAGTGGAAATGCTCTACGATGTCTATGCATCCGGAAGATACGACCTGATTGTTTTGGACACACCGCCCTCGCAAAATGCCATCGACTTTTTAGAAGCTCCTAGCAAAATGATTAATTTCATCGAGCAGAGTTCAAACCAGTGGTTTTTAAAGCCCTCAGCCATGGCGGGTAAGCTCGGCCTCAAAATTCTCGACGTAGGAGCATCCATCATTTCCAAAACCCTTGGGAAAATGGCCGGCGGGGAAACCATCAAGGAATTATCGCAATTCTTGGTGGCCTTTTCCGACCTCTACGATGGCTTTCAAAAACGTTACGAAGCCGTGCGTACCTTAATGGCTTCAAGTGAAGTGGGCTTTGTGCTGGTGACATCAACCCAAGCCAATCAAAGAGCGGCCATGCGAAGATTTCAAAACGATCTGGGTGCCGCGGGCTTTAGAACCCGGGGTGTGGTGGTGAATCGCATTCGCCAGGTAGGCTACGAGCCCGAAGCTGCGCTCGAAGCTTTAGCAGGCCTAAAGCCTGCTCTGAGTGCCGAAGAAATCTCAGAGCTTAGCCGCGCGCTGGAAGAAGAAGCCTATTTGGCCAAACAAGACCAAAGGGGACTGGCCGATTTGGAGAGCGAGCTCAGCCAGATTCCAATCGTCAAACTCCCAGAATTGCGGCTGGATGCCCACGATTTAGAAAGCCTATCCCGCTTACACGGGGCCTTTTTGGACTCAACCCGTCCATCCGGTTGACAGACCAGCCCACACAAACGATAGTCGGCAGCGGTCCAAAAGTAGACCTAAAATGAAGCAATCTTTGAGGAATACGAGTCACATGCAATTTGGCATCAAGCACATTCTGGTTATGGTCATGGCAATGGCCACAGCAAGCACTTCACTTGCGGGATCCTACGACATCAGTTTGCGTGGCCTGGGTCGCCCTGCCCCTGGCAATCTCAACGACGCGGCCTTTCTACGCTTTCAGAAATTAGGCAATGAGCTTGGCGTAAGCTTGGCGCCTCGACCGTTAGCCCCTGCCGAAACCTTGGGTGTAAGCGGCTTCGAATTTGCTTTCGTGACGGTTCATGCAGACATCAGTGAAGAGGAAAATTACTGGCGTGGCCAGCCTGGCTCACCGGTACTTCGTGGCGTTGCCGACGGCAATGGTGTTCCCGGTGGTTTTTGGATTCCCACCCTCCACATTCGAAAAGGTCTACCGATGTCGACGGAGCTTGGCATCACGGCTTCATATCTGGCCTTCAGTGAAATGTTCTTGTTGGGCGTTGAAACCAAAATCGGTATCCACGAATCTTATTATCGATGGGTTCCATCACTGGCTCTACGCGGCGCTGTTGGAACGCTTTTTGGCAGTGCTGATATCAAGCTCACCACCATTGAAACCGATATCCTAGCTTCATTGCCCATCGGCATTGATGGCATCGTGCAGCTCACACCTTATGTCGGTTACGGGATGGTCTTTGTAGATGTCATTTCAGGCATCATCGATGAGACACCTTACGATGTTCAACCCGCCGACCAAAACGGGCGCTCCGATGGTTCGCTTTATGTCTTTGAAAGATTGAACTGGCACGAAAACCGCTCCCACCGCGCAATCATAGGGCTTAGAGCAAACTATGCATTCTTCGAACTGACCTATGAAATCGACATTGCGGTGGTTCCGATTGCGGACAAAACGCTACAAAGCCACTCCATCAAGATTGGATTTGATACGTAATGCACTTTGAAGATTTTTTTCTTGCCGGTGGAATCACCTTGATTCTCGTGACCATTACCCGCCTCAACAGG